>NZ_PSZN01000019.1:0-285588 GCF_002964965.1 Apibacter adventoris | reverse complement strand
TATTCCTCTCTTTAAAAATGTAAATATAGATAAATCTATACTTCAATCTTTTGCTACATATATTGCTTTTGAACGTTTTTATAATCACTTAAAAAAAGTTAATTTTAGATTTCCAGAATTTGTAAATAAAATTTTAAATGCTATGATAAGTAATCTAAAAAATCAATAAAAATATTGTAGAAAATTACTTATGTTTTTTAACTAAAATTACTATTTTTATCAATAAGATATTTAAAATAAATTTTATGAATCCTATCCCCTATTCTATAAAAAAATGAAGATACATTTTATACAGCACGAAAGTTTTGAAACAGCCGGAGTTTATTTAACTTGGGCAAAAAATAAAAAACATACGATCAGCTTTTCGAGAATTTATAAAAACGACCCGGTCCCATTAAACGCGGAAAATATAGATTTACTTATTGTGTTGGGAGGTCCACAAAGCCCCAACAGTACTAAAGAAGAGTTTCCTTACTTTGATGCGGGAATGGAGATTTCTTTAATCCGAAAATGTATAGAGGCCAATATATGGGTTATTGGAGTTTGTTTAGGAGCGCAATTAATCGGAGAAGCATTAGGGGCTAAATTTGAGCAAAGTCCTGAGAAGGAAATAGGTATTTTCCCTATTCAACTTACAAATGATGGATTAAAAGATAGCATGATTTCTCATTTTGGAGAATCCTTACTAGTAGGACATTGGCATAATGATATGCCGGGACTTATTCCAAGCAGTAGAGTATTAGCAACCAGTATAGGATGCCCAAGGCAAATCATTAAATATCATAAGAAAGTTTATGGTTTTCAATGTCATATGGAATTTACCTCAGAAGCCATTGAGTTTCTTATCAACAAAGAGGAAAATTTTTTGAATACTCAAAACACCTACAAATGGATACAAAAACCTGAAAAAATGAGAAAGTTTGATTTTACAGAGATGAATGAAAAGCTTTTTGTCTTTTTAGATAAAATAGAAGAGGAATATTTAAAAAATTACTCCCCTAAATAAATAATATTTAATCCGTATTATTATATTGGTTTTTATGTATCTCATACACAAAATTTTCTTTAGAGTTTTCGCTGCCGGAATTCTCTTCCCCTTTTATTTTTTTAGCTCCTAGGCGAGTGACCGCAATTTGTGAACGAAAATTATAAGCCCCGACATAAAAATAAATTTTGTCTACATATTGGAAAATATAATCCATCATCAATTTTTTTACAGAAGGGTTCATTCCTTTTCCCCAATATTTTACAGCAAAAAAGGTGAAACCAATTACTATGCTATGATCCGTTTCATTATAATTATAAAAACGGGAGCTGCCAGCAATTTCTCCTGTGCTTTTATCAATTATTTTAAAAGCTCCTTTACTCTGAATTGCCTCATCAAAAAAAATTTTGAAAACCTCTCTTTTCCATCTATCATTGCACGGATGCTGTTCCCATATTTTTTTATCGGAAGCCACCTCATATAAATTATCAAAATCTGTTTCTTCTAAAGGTAATAAAAGTACCTTTTCATCTTCTAATATATTCTGTATCGAAAATTTCATTTTTAATGTGGTTAAAAAATTTATACAAATAAATTTTTTAGGGTTATTCCCAGTTATTTTTATTTCGCAACTTTTTTATATAAGATAATTTTTTTTTGAACATTAATCTTTTTTCTATAGAACTGCGTGTCCTTTCTGAAGGTTTTCTAATTGTAGATTTATAAAGTGACTGAGTAACTAATTGGAGCATTTTCTGAGTAGCTATTTTTTTATTTTCGATTTGCGATCGTGTTTCTGAACTATTAATACATAAATCTCCCATTTTATTCATTCTATTTGATAATTTATTTTTTATGCATATTTTTTCCTCACTGGTAAAAAATAAAGAATTTTCTACATTCCAAACAGCTTCCACCTTAGTTTCTACCTTATTTACATTTTGTCCTCCCCTGCCGGAACTTCTTGATGTTTTATATTTTATTTCTTGAGAAAAATCAATCATATAGATTTTTTTATATTTAGATACATTTTTTTATAGAAAAAGTAAGAAATAACGCCTAAAAGCAAAACTAAAAATATAACTATGTATACCCATAAAGGTATAGGAACCGGATCTCCCTGCGCATAAGAATGAAGTCCTGTTAGGTAATAGTTTACCCCAAAATAGGTCATAATCACAGAAGAGAAAGCAATTAAAGATAGTAAATTAAAAATATAACGACCTCTCCAACCCGGAACTAATCGTATATGTAAAACAATTGCATAAATAATTACGGAAATAAAAGCCCAGGTTTCTTTAGGGTCCCAGCTCCAATAGCGCCCCCAACTTTCATTAGCCCACATTCCGCCTAAAAAAGTACCAATTGTAAGCATAAAAATACCAAGGGTCAGTGATATTTCATTAACTATTGTTAACTCTTTTATAGAGTTTTCTACAGTATGCGATATTTTTTTATTACTAACAATAAAAAGTAATAAAACTACCATGCCTATAAGGGCACTTAATCCAAAGAAACCATAACTAGAGGTGATTATGGCTACATGAATCATTAGCCAATAAGATTTTAGTACCGGCACCAAGGGCGTGATTTGTGGGTTCATTTGATCACCTCCGTGGGCAAAACCCATAAGAATTACGGCAACTAAGCAGCCGGCAGCCGGTATAAATCCATTTCGGTTTCTGTAAAGAAGAAATCCTGCAAATATGCTAATCCAGCTAATAAACATAACTGCTTCATATCCATTAGACCAGGGTTCATGTCCCGATACATACCACCTCACACCTAACCCCAATCCATGTATTAAAAAAGCAATAATTACTATACCTAATAAAGTAAATTCGGAAAAAGTGAGAAATTTTGATTTTGGTTTAAATAGTTTCAAAAATGCAATAATTAACAACAAGATTCCTAAAAATGCATAAAGAATCATTATTTTAAAAAAAATATTCCAATTATTATATCGAATTTCCCATTGTATTTTTGCTTTTGATGGTATAACCTCTTTCCCCCATTTATATTGATAATCTTCTATTTTTTTTAATTGTATGTCAGCCTGCTTCCAGTTTCCGTCTTTTTCTGCTTTCATAACAGACATAAAATATCCTCCGATCAACTCTAAAGCTGCAGAATCGGTTTCTAATTCAACATTTTGCCAAGAAATCCATGTATGTTTAGGATCATTTTTTATAGGAACAAATCTTAGAAACTGACCACTTATGAGTGCCTGCATAACCTGTAATTTATCATTAATCTCGATCACCTCCTTATCATAATTAGATTGATCTACTGGTTTTTTTGCAAAGGCTTTCCTAAAATCTTCTTCCAATACAAAGTATGGTTTCCCATCTAGTCCCGGAGGATATAAATTCATCAGGGTTGTATATCCTTCCTTATTGGATTGGGTTTTATTTTTTAATTCTTCTCCCCCTCTTTTTCCAACTTTAATAAATGGCACTTGTGCCCAATTTAAGGGATCTAAAGAAATCGATATTAAGAATTGATTGGCATCCAGATTATAAAATTTATCTTTTTTATATAATTTCCTAAGTATTTCCAAAGCCAGAGTATTCGTAGGCTCTATTCTACCTTCAAAAGACTGTACTAATAAAGAACCAAATTTATCGGAATGAGATTTAGGTATTTTAACAGAAGCCGCAAATTTTTCGGGATCTAAGGGGTACAATGGTATTCTTTCAGTTGTTTCTTCTTTAGGGTGGCTATGGGCATTTTCTGCTGTAGGTTGCACCTTAGTTTGTGGTTCTTCATTCGGTTTTAAAGATTCTTCTGCTTGTATATGAGCATGTTCTTCCGACTTAGAATTTAACGTTTGAGAAAATGATATTGCACTTATCAATAAAAGTATTACAGTTAATGAGTTTTTATTTTCGGCTATTTTTTTTAGCTGGTCATTAAGTTTCCAAAACCTGGTTCCTTTCCAAAAAAGAGTAACGAACATTCCTAAAAATAAAAGAGCATAACCGATATAGGTAATTGTAGTTCCCCAAAAATCATGATTTACAGAAAGAATAGTTCCTTTTAAGTCAGGATCAAAGCTAGATTGAAAAAATCTAAATCCCTTATAGTTTAAAATATGATTCATATATATTTTAAAAGGAGTTTCCTGCCCGTTATCAACTATTGACACTTCAGATTCATAGGCGGAAGGGCTGTTGCTTCCCGGATAATGGTCCATAGTGAATTTGTTGAGTTTTAGATAAAACGGTTCTGTTTTATATATTTTAGATCCGTATCCTATAGAAACTAAGAGATTATCTATAAAAACCTGTTTTTGCACTCCCGTTATTCCTTTTTTTCCATAAAATGAAATTTCTTTGGTTTCTTTGTCGGTGGAAACCTGCATAAAAATTAAATCGGGATTGGTTTGATTTTTATTCTTATCTCCTTCATAAAAAATTATTTTCCCAGTAAAAGGTACTTTTGGTATAACAAAACTTGCATTGGGAAATTGATATAGACTACCTAAGTGGAAAGGTTGTATTTTTCCTTCACCTTCTACCGATTTTTCTTCTTGTGTAGACATAATCATATATCTGCCCATCATAGGGGAAGATATTCTTAATTCACCGTTATTCACTGTTATATTTATAGCTTGCGGAACATTTGCATTAAAACTAACAATTGCATTTTGTACTTGTTTAGCGGTACCTTCTTCAATGTATATATTTTTACGTCCTTCTTCTCCGATAGTTACTAATTGCAATATTAGTTTTCCTTTTGCAGAAGGTTGTATTGAATCTTGCGCTCGGGGAATATAACCGGTGGTTTTAAGTTTTACTTTTTTCCCTAAAAAATCATATTGCGCTTTAAAATCACTTTGAAATGGTTTTAAAAGGACTGGAATATTCTTGGGGGTAAGAATAAAAGGAATATCCTGATAGGCTCGAGTATCTCCTTTGTCATTAGATATTTGTACTTTAAAAAATGTACCTTCAGATATTACTTCATTACTCATCTCTCCTTCTCTTATGTGCATAGTGCCCTCATAACTTACATATCGTGTAATAGCTCCGCCAATAAATATAAATATAAAAGCCAGATGAAAAACCAAGATAGGCCACTTTTTCATTTGGTATAATTGATATCTTTTAATATTACCTATAAAGTTTAAAATTAAAAGTACCATAATACATTCAAACCATTTCGCATTGTATATTAGTGCTTTAGCTACAGGCGTTCCATAATCGTTTTCTATAAAAGTAGCCCAAGCCATAGCTATAGCAAAAAGGGCAAATAAAGCAGCTGTAGTTTTGGTCGAAAAAAGCAGTTTCAGGATTTTATTCATTTCTGGTATTCGTTTCTTTTTTTTTTTTTTAAATCTTCCAAAAGTACATTAAGTAATTTCTATTACAAAATGTTTATTATAAAAAACGAACTCCTGATTTATATAATTTAATAACATAAATTATTTTTGTTCATATTAATTTAAAAAAGAGTATAAATAGGTATTCCCATAATATGAAATACAATATTAAAAATAGAAGTTTTTTTTATGTTTATTGTACATGAATATTGACGTAAATAAAGAGCAAGAGTATAAAAATATGATCTTAGAAATTGAGGCTTTCTTGAATATTTTTGTATCACGGCATATCGTAAATTATGATATATGCGAATTGGATATTGTTATTTAAGCGATTCAAATTTAATATGCAGACAGCTACCTGATATAGTGTTTCTTGATAAAGCAATCATTCTAGACAATGGGAAAAGTGATGGGTGTAAATACTTTTTTGTTTTAAAATAAACTAAAAAGCATAAACAAACACAAATAAAGCGTTGAACCTAAAAAATATTACATTTGTAGGATAAACTATTATTTAGAATTATATAATCAGCTAAAAATGAAACAGACGGAATGTACAGATACTAAAAAAAAGATACTACTTCAGGCATTTCTTCTATTTAGTAAAAAGCCTTATGATGAAGTAACATTTTCTGATCTGGAATTAGTTACCGGCCTTAGTCGTGGGGCTATATTATATCATGTAAAAACTAAGATTAATCTATTTAACGAAGTAATTGAATCTTCATTGTTTAGTAGATCATCTACTTTAGAAATACAAATACAGGAAAAGGATTGCCTCAAAAATTTTATCCTTGAATTCATTCACAATTGTGAGGTCGCAATGAAGACGATGCGCAGTTATGGATTAAAGAATATCAATAAAGCACATTTTAACATTGAGTCGCAAGCTTTATATTATTATGCAAATTATGCTGAAATATCGAAACAATGGGTTGCTACAGAAATAAAAATATGGCAACAAGTAATAAAAAAAGCTATCGTGAAAGAGGAAGTCATTGAAGTAGATAGCGAAGCTATGGCTTTAGTTTTCGAGAAAATATATCTGGGGCATGCTTATACGGCTATTACTAGTGAAAATGGATGTGATACAGAGCTTTTAAAAAGAGAACTTTTTACTATATATGAACTAATTAAACGAAAGTGATGTTTTCATTTAACTATGAAAAACTCTGCGTAAAATTGCAGAGTTTTTTATGTATTAAAAATCAGCTATTTCTGTATTATACTGTCTATTTTTTTATAAGCATTTATACTTTTTGAATTTTATTCTCCATATAATTGTAATTATTTTATTTATATTTGTACCGTACATACTGTTTGTAATTTATATATATTTATATTACAGATGTTTGTGTAAAAATAATAAACAGTATATATATTCTGATAAATGTATTGTTGTAACGAAAATTAAATAACATTACATTACGATTAGCCTGATATATTATTAGCAACAAACAAGAAAAGATATTTTAATTCAAAAAAAAGATAAAGTATGATATTCAAGAGTTAAAGATATATCAGAATATTTAAGTTAATAGTAAAATTATTATGAAAAAGGTAATATATAATAAGTGTGGAGATCCCAATGTTTTAAAAATTGTGGATATTGACAATATAGATTTGAAAGGTCAAAAAGATAAAATTCTTGTCAAAGTGTTATTTTCTTCGATAAATGCTGTTGATTGGAAATACAGGAGAGGAGATTTTAGATTTTTCACAAAAATGTTTAATACTAATTTGGGATATGATATTGTAGGAGAAGTTATAAATGTCTCAAATAATGTTGATCAATATAAAAAAGGAGATATAATTCTCGGATTATTACCTACTCTAAAAGGCGGGGCTCATAGCGAGTGTGTGCTGTTGTCAGTAAATCAATGTATTACAGTGAATTCAACAATGGACTTAAAAGAATTGGCCGGAATTCCTATGGCTGGAGTCACTGCTTGGATATCCCTTATTGAGAAAGCCAAATTACGGAAAGGACAATCTGTTTTAATTAATGGAGGGAGTAGCGGAGTTGGCCATTTAGCTATTCAATTGGCGAAAGCATACGGAGCAGAGGTTACATCTGTATCTAGTGGAAAAAATGAATTGTTTTGCCGGCAATTGGGTGCAGATCATACCATTAATTATGAAACCGAAAATTTTAGAGAATCTTCGAAGAAGTATGACATAATATTCGATGTTGTTTCAAATACATCAGTAAATGAGATCAAGCCAATATTAAATCCTAGAGGATATTTTATAGACACGAATATCTCCTTTTCTCTTATTAAAGATATGCTTTTGTACCCATCGAAAGTAAAATTTGTTTATGTCTATCCTTATAAAAAAGCACTTACTGATTTATATCGTCTTGTTGAAGAAAAAAAAATACATGTTCATATTGATAAAATTTTTACATTAAATCAAATTGTTGATGCCCATAAATACGCTGAAAGTTCAAGAACAACAGGAAAAGTTATTATTAAAATTAATGGAGCTAAAATCTAAACTATGATAAAAAAATATACTTTAATATCTATTCAAGGATTGTAAAAACACCAAGAATTTACCGACGAAGGGTAAATAATTATTATAATAGGAGAAATTTTTTTTGAATAGTTTTCCCTCCTACCTAAACTTTGATCTATATAATTATATCCGACAATTGCCGGATATAATCAATCTATAACTATCTGTTTTTATAATCCATTTAATGCGCTTCCAGCCAGTTTTGTCCCACTCCTACATCTACCACTAAAGGGACTTCTATTTTTAAGGCATTTTCCATAGTAGTTTTTATCAGT
This sequence comes from Apibacter adventoris, assembly GCF_002964965.1. Classification (NCBI taxonomy): domain Bacteria; kingdom Pseudomonadati; phylum Bacteroidota; class Flavobacteriia; order Flavobacteriales; family Weeksellaceae; genus Apibacter; species Apibacter adventoris. Next base: position 277,481 of record NZ_PSZN01000019.1, on the reverse strand, counting down.
TGTGATATTTCTTTGACTTCTTCATCTGGAGCGTCAAAAACCAACTCATCATGTACTTGTAATAGGAGCTTAGTTTGAAAGTTTTTTTCTTTTAGCAAATCATGAATCCGAATCATTGCAATTTTAATTACATCTGCTGCAGTTCCCTGTACAGGGGCATTTACCGCATTTCGTTCGGCATGAGAACGGACAATGGAATTGTGGGAATGTATATCGGGTAAATATCTGCGCCTGCCTAAAAGAGTTTCAACATATCCATTTTTACGGGCAATATTTACCTGATCTCCTATATATTGTTTCAGTACCGGATAAGCTTCATAATATGCATCTATAAGAGATTTGGATTCGGAGCGAGAAAGTCCGGTCTGTTCGCTCAACCCGAAAGCTGAAACCCCATAAATAATACCAAAATTAACTGTTTTTGCATGAGAACGTTGTTCTCGGGAAACCTGATCTAAAGGTATATGAAAAACCTTAGCTGCTGTGGATTTGTGAAAATCTTCTCCTCTTTTAAAGGAAGATATCATTGTAGGGTCTTTACTCATGGCAGCAATAATGCGTAACTCAATTTGGGAATAATCGGCAGAAATAATTTTATGATGTGCATCTTTAGCAATAAAAGCTTTCCGTACTTCCTGTCCTCTTTCTGTACGAATCGGGATATTTTGTAAATTAGGATTATTAGAAGCCAACCTTCCGGTAGCGGCTACTGTTTGAGCAAAGGTGGTATGTACTCTTCCTGTAAAAGAGTTCACTTCATCCGGCAAAGCATCTACATAGGTAGATTTTAATTTTTGTAATTGACGATATTCTAATAATAGATCAATAATTTTATGTTTGTGTGCCAGTTTCAATAAAACATCTTCTCCTGTAGCATATTGTCCGGATTTTGTTTTTTTGGGTTTATCCCCAAGTTTCATTTTATCAAATATAATATCTCCTAATTGTTTAGGAGAATTTATATTAAATTCATCACCTGCCAGAGAATAAATTTCTTTTTCTAATCGGAGTATATCTTGAACTAATTCTTTAGACATTTCTTTTAATGCACTTATATCCAAATTAATACCCTCCCATTCCATATCTGTTAACACACGCATCAAAGGCATTTCAATGTCATCAAAAAGTTTTTTAAGGTTATCTTTAGCTAACCGGGGTTCAAATTTATTTTTAAGCTGTAGGGTAATATCTGAATCTTCTACAGCATATTCTTTTTGTTCTTCTAAAGGAACCATGGAAAACAGATTTTGATTTTTTCCTTTTTTTCCTATTAGAGATTCTATAGAAACCGGTTGGTAATTTAGCTCTGTTTCCGCTAAAATATCCATGCCATGTCTTCCGTCTGGATTTATCAGATAATGGGCTATCATGGTATCAAATAAGATTCCTTTAACTTCTAGTCCATATTTTCTTAATACTTTGCAATCATATTTCAAATTCTGCCCGACTTTCAGTATGCTTTCATTTTCAAAAAACGGTTGTACTATTTCTATAAGTTTTTGTGTATTTTCTTTGTCTTTGGGGTTGAAAGGAATGTAGTATCCTTTTCCTTTTTCATAGGAAAAAGAAATACCTACCAGCTCTGCAAGCATAGAATCTGTAGAAGTGGTTTCCGTATCAAAGCATACAATTTTTTGTTTATGTAATTTATCTAATAATAATTTTATCGCCATAGGAGTATCTGCGAGTTGATAGAAATGTTCGGTATTACTAAGAGTATTTCTATCAGATTTTTCTGCCTGTTGAACCACTTCATCTTCAAATAAAGAAATTTGAGCGGAGGCAGAGGGCTTTACTCCTTTTGCATATTCTGCTTTTTCATTTTCAGCTATTATATTATATGTTTTCTGAAAGTTCTGAATCATATTTCTAAATTCCAGATCTTCAAAAATTTTAATTACTTCATCTATATTGGGGTTATCTACAGTGTAACTTTCATAATTAAAATCGATCGGTACTTCCGTACAGATGGTAGCCAGTTTTTTAGATAATAATCCTAATTCCTGATTTTCTTCTATACGTTCCTTCATTTTTCCCTTTAATTCGGAAGAATGAGCAAATAAATTTTCCATACTTCCATATTCTTTTATGTATTGTTTTGCAGTTTTTTCTCCCACACCGGGTATACCGGGTATGTTATCTACACTGTCTCCCATCATTCCTAAAAAATCAATAATCTGAGAAGGTGATTGCACTTCAAATTTTTCTTTTACTTTTTCGACATCCCATATTTCTATGTCGTTTCCTCGGGAAGCTGGCTTAAACACAAATATATGGTCTGATACTAATTGGGCATAATCTTTATCAGAGGTCATCATATAGGTAGTAAAACCTTCTTTTTCCGCTTTTTTAGCTAGGGTTCCTATTACATCATCGGCTTCGTATCCTTCTTTCCATAAACAAGGTATTCCCAATGCTTCCAGTATTTTATGTATATAGGGAACTGCTATACGAATAGCTTCCGGAGTTTCTTCACGATTGGCTTTATATTCTTTATATTCTTTATGCCTGAATGTTTCCCCTACATCAAATACTACTGCTAAATGAGTAGGTTTTTCTTTTTTCATCATGTCAAAAAGCGTATTGGTAAAACCAAATACAGCAGAGGTATTTATTCCTTTAGAATTAACTCTGGGATTTTTAATAAAAGCATAATACGCTCTGAATATTAAAGCATAGGCATCTAAAAGAAACAATTTATTATCACAATTCTTACTCGTCATTCTACTAGGAAATTTATAATTTATTTCAAATATAAGATATTTGAAATAAATATTCTAAGGGATCTGTTAGGGAAAAAATAGTAGAATATAATATAGCTTAAACTACATGATAATGTAATTTGGCGAGATTGGACAATTATAAAAATGTAAAAAATCTTTAACTTTGATATCAAGATATTTATTCAATGCGTAGAAATACTGAAAGTATATATCAGCAAAAAGTCAATCATATTATTGATTATATCAGCGCAAATTTATATAATCCATTAAAATTGGATATCTTAGCCAGACAAATACATGTATCTCAGCGGCACTTACTTCGTATTATGAATTCATATCTGGATGAATCAATATATACTTATATAGCAAGGCAACGTGTAGAACGGTCTATATTATACATGCAAGCAAAGGATATAAACCTAAGCAAAATTGCTGAAATGGTAGGCTACAATAATCCGCAATCTTTTTCTAAAGCTTTTAAAAAACATTTCGGAATATCTCCGAGAGCATATATGAACACCTTTCAAGACCGATTGAAAGGCTATGTAAAAAATAGTGATAATTTAATAAATACACTTGAATGCGAAATTTGTGAAGAAAAAGAAGATCTGGAATTAATTTATATCAGAATCATTGGTAAATACGGAGAAGATAAACCTTATGAAACTGCTTGGAATAAGTTGGTTTGCTTTCTTAAAGATAATCAGGCCATCTCTAATGAAACCCGTTATATCGGATTATGTTATGATAATCCTAACGTAACTCAATCTGAAAATTGTCGTTTTTATGCCTGTGCTTCTGTAAATAAGAAAATTACTCCGACTGGAGAGTTTGGATCCATTAAATTACAAAAAGGAAAATTTGCCGTTTATATTCTGGAAGGTAGCTATTCAGGACTTCAGGAACTATACAATACTATCAGCATAAACTTTGATCATACTTTGCGTCATGGAATGACGTTTGAGGAGTATATAAGTTGTTCAGAAGAAAATAAAGAAAAACAGATTACAAAAGTCTATATACCAATAAAATAATATATTTATGGAAACAAAGTATTGCCAAAGTTGCGGAATGCCTCTACAAAAGCAAGAAGAAGCAGGAACCAATCAAGACGGGAGCAGAAATGATGAATATTGCTGCTATTGTTTTAAGGACGGAGCTTTTACAATGGATTGCACGATGGAACAAATGATAGAACATTGCGCACAATTTGTAGATGAGTTTAATAAAGGTTCAGAAATCGTGTATACGAAAGAGCAAGCTATTGAAAATATGAAAATTTACTTTCCCACTCTCAAACGTTGGTCTATTCAATAAAATAAATAAATCATGGCACGTCCTACAACAAAAGAACAATTAATACAAGCTAGCGAAGATAGTTTCAATAAACTATTTACCCTTATAAATTCTATGACGGAAAAAGAACAAGAAGAAACTTTCTCCTTTGAAGATAGAGATAGAAACATCAGGGATGTTTTAATACACCTCTATGAATGGCATAAACTACTCTTGAACTGGATACATTCTAATCAGTCTGGAAAAAAAGTCAATTTCTTGCCAGAACCATACAATTGGAAAACATATCCTCAAATGAATATTGAGTTCTGGAAAAAACACCAAAATACTTCTTTGAAACAATCTATCAGCTTACTGAAAAACAGCCATAAGGAGATAATAGAACTTATTAAAACTTTTTCAAACGAGGAATTATTTACAAAGAAATATTTTCCCTGGACAGGTACTACAAGCTTAGGAAGCTCTTGTGTTTCATCTACTTCAAGCCATTATAATTGGGCAATAAAAAAGATCAAAGAGCATAAGAAACATTTAATAGAAAAATAATTGGAATAAGCTTTATAATCTTGTTCCTTGATGCGAAAATACTTTGATTAAGTTTAAGCATTTTTTACAGGTTAGTTATTAATAAGACTATGAGAATATAATTCAATTATCTTTTTCTCATAGTCTTATTGTATTAATTTAATCTAATTTATTTAAAAAATCATTAAGTAAATTGTGGTCTTTTTTATTAGATTGATAATTTCTGAAATAGTTTTCTTCGTATCGTATCTCATCTAATGTTCTTTTTACATCTACCGAATTTTCTTTTATTTCTGATAAATATAAATCGCAAATTTGTCCGATATAATTTTTTATGTGTTTTTTGAGTTTTTTATTTGAAAACCCAGAAATTTTATCTTCAAGGTTAGCACAATATTTTGGAAGCCCCTGCCAGTATGGAGAGTCTTTTTCTAACTCATTTATAGCTAAATTCGTATTTTCTATTTTTGTAGTTTTATATTTGGAATTATAGGTTTTTATATTATAATTAAATGAGGTTGATATGGAATCTACTTCAGGATAATTATTTTCATAGTCAAAGGGTTCCTCTGTTGTACAACCAACGGTTTTTAAAATATCTGGTGCTAAAGATTTATCTTTAAGTTCAGCTAAAATTTTTTGCCAATCTAAAGAAATAAATGCACTTGTCCTAGCCATAGATTTTAACTCAAACCACCTTGCTCCGTTTTCTTCAGAACCGATTTTCAAAATTAATCCTTTTATATTTTTATTTTTAGCAGATAACGGACCAACTAAATCCATAGTAGAAGAATAAAATTTTTCTGAAATACACATTTTAGATTTTTCAAAAGGTTTCCCATCTAAAAATATATCATAATACGTACAGGATAATCCTAATATGCTATCTTTTTTATCTGTTTTTGTTAATGTAAAAGATGGTATAGAATCTAATCTTGCATATTGTGATAAATTAACCATCCTATTTAAATTGACATTAACTGGTACAACCAGATAATCTTTTAATAACATTTTTATATCTCCTGCATCTAAAAAAAATCCATCTGGAGAATAATATACATCTAGATCTATAGTTTTATTCTCTAATTTCATTTGATAGTGTAAACTAGTATTAAAATTTATTCTATCTTCCTGAGCCATAGATAAAACAGGAAGTAGCAGAGCTAATAGCAGTCTTTTCATTGTTTTATTTTTAGTTTTTTTTTTAAGTTCTGATCAAATATATGGTTTTTAAAATATTCCCATGATATATAATTGGTGTAATTTTATAAAGAAATAAAAAATCTGCTTTTTAATGTAAAGCAGATTTAATAAAATTCGATTAACAGAATATAAATTAATCTAATTCGTCTAAAAATTCAGTTAATAATTTGCGTTCTTTTTTACTAATGTTGTGTTTCATAAAATAATTTTCTTCATAGCGTATTGCATCTAAAGTACTTTTAACATCTACAGAATATTCTTTTACTTCAGATAAATATAAATCACAAATTTGTCCGGCATAATTTTTAGCATGTTCTTTAAGTTCTTTATCTGAAAAACGGGTAATTATATTTTCCAAATTGCTGCAATATTGTGGAATTCCCTGCCAATAAGGAGAATCATTTTCTAACAATTCTACAGCTAAGTCCATTTCTTTTGTTTTTATAACTTTATATTGAGAATTATATTTTAAAATTCCGTAATCTATAGAGTCCGAATCCATAAAATCTGTATCTTGTGGCTCTGATTCTTTATCTTGAGTAATATAATCGGTATATTCTTCTTCAAATTTTTTCCAATTTAAAGATTTCACTAATTTTACATTATTTATAGATTTTAATTCAATAAAATGATTTCTATCATAATAATCATCAATTCTTAAAATTAATCCTTTGATATTTTTGTTCGTAATCGGTATTGTTGCTAATAAATCAATAGGATGATTTTCTGAAATGCATACTTCATACATACTTCCTGATTCTTTATACATTTCCTTATTATTTATTGCCTTGTAATAATTACAAGGTATTCCATTTATTACCGCTTTATTTTGTGTTTTTGATAATGTAAAAGAAGGTATCGAATCTATATTGTATTTATTATAGGCTTTTAAATCTCCCTCTATATTGATTTTTATGGGAACTGATAGCTTATTTTTAAACAAAATATTATCTCCCATCATTTCTACAAGACTTCCATCCTTGGAATGATATATATTTATATCGGTACTATCTATAAGCGGATTTGTGAAATATGTTAATTTATGGGTGAAATTTATTTTTTCTTCCTGAGCCATAGACAAAACAGGAATTAATAAAGCAAAAAGTATTTTTTTCATGTACTAATTTTTTTGGGTTATAAATTTTTAAATATATTATTTTTTTTATAAGAAATTTTATTTAATAAAAACAAAGCTAAAAAATTTTCTCTAATTCTAAAAGTGAAAGTGTTTATACGCTTTTTTATTTCATTTTAAGGTATAAATTTTTGATTTGAAAAGGTAGTAACCAGTCTTCTATTACATATTGCACTTTCTTTTTTTATCACATAATGTTTACAAATAATTAAAGACCTTTTTTTATCTTTTTATAATTTTTACCGTTCCATAAAAACTCTTCTTTTTTCCTTTCTACAGACATATCATCGTAACTGGTAAACTCCTGACCTTCTTCAAGCCATCTTGATTCAATTTTTTTTATAATTCTATTGGGTTTACCACCTTTTTCTAAAGGAAAAATAAATTTTTCTGAATAATTAAATATTCCAGCATCTCCTACTCCATATCTTGACGGTAAGTCTAGTATTTTATTTCCATTCCATGCAAAATAATAATAATAGCTGGGAATTCCGCAAGCTTCTCCCTCAAAGGAAATACGTATGATATTTTTAACATCTTTTAAGCCCAAATTTTCATATACATTTGCTTCAGTATAACTTTGTTCGGTATCTGTATAAAATATTTTTTTATCAATTAACTTATCTTCAACCAGTATTTTTAATTCTACTTTATAAAGATATTGTGTGTGGTGTTTTTCTGTAGGATATTGCTTTTTATTTAGTTTTATAGCATTAATTCCATAAATAAATTTGGTATTTCCCCTTCTCATAGGGTTAAAAGTGAGATTTCCTTCCCAGACGTATCCTTGTTTATTTATACCATCTTTAACATAACTAACAGAAATCCAACACGCCCTAATACCATTTTGAGTATAAACATATTTATTATCAAAAATATTATTAATGATTACTTCCTGTCCTAAAGTTAATTTATCGATTATGGGATAGTTAATTCCCGGACCCTGGCGAACATTTGTTATATCTGCATATACGTATTGTGAGGTATTTTCCTTAATTTGACTATAAATTCCAAAATATTGTTGAGCAGAAATTTTAATTACTAAAAATAAAATTAGAAATAATGAAATATTTTTTTTCAATGTGCTTATTTTTCTTATGTAAATAACTTAAATGTATATAATTTGAGATAATGAATAGAAAACAGTTATAAGAATTATAAACAAATTTTTTTATCCGTATTTGTATAAATTAATCTTCTTGTCCTTTCAATTTTTCTGCATTTTCTGCTATTTTCACGGCTTCTATCATTTCATCTATATCTCCATTCATAAAGTTATCTAAATTATAGATGGATTTATTAATCCTATGATCAGTTACCCGCCCTTGAGGATAATTATAAGTACGAATTTTTGCCGAACGGTCTCCTGTTGAAACCATCGTTTTTCTATGTGCAGAAATTTTATCCAGGTGTTCTTGTAACTTCATATCATATAATTTATTACGAAGCATTTGCAAAGCCATTTCTCTATTAGCATGCTGAGAGCGTGCTACTTGACACTGAATCATAATTCCAGTAGGTTTATGGGTGAGCTGTACTTTGGTTTCCACTTTATTAACGTTCTGTCCACCTGCTCCACTAGAGCGTGCTGTTTGAAATTCTAAATCTGCTGGATTAATTTCAACGTCTACTTCTTCTGCTTCAGGTAAAACCGCAACGGTTATTGCAGAAGTGTGTACCCTACCTTGAGATTCTGTTTCAGGAACTCTTTGCACCCGATGTACTCCTGATTCAAATTTCATGGTACCATAGGCTCCTTCCCCACTTACATTAACAATCATTTCCTTATAACCTTTCACACTTCCTTCAGTGGCATCTACAACCTCAAAATTCCAACCTTTTTGTCGCCAATACATAGAATACATTCGGAAAATGTCTTCTACAAAAATTGCAGATTCATCTCCTCCGGTTCCGGCTCTTAACTCAACAGTTATGTTTTTATCATCTTCGGGGTCTTTGGGTATTAACATATATTTGATGTTTTCTTCCATTTCGGGTATTTTACCTAAAGCCTCATTTTTTTCTTCTTTTGCCAACTCTACCATATCAGCATCTTCTCCTTCTTTTATAATTTCATCAGCATCAGAAACTGTATTGAGTAAAGATTTGTATTCATGGTATACATCTACTAATTTTCCTAAATCTTTGTATTCTTTATTAAGCTGGGCATATCTTTTTTGATCGGAAATTACATCCGGTTGTATAATTAAATCAGAAACTTCATCAAATCGTTGTTTAATAGCTTCTAATTTTAATACTAAATCTGACATATTAACGGTTTAAAATAAGCCTGTAAATTTACAATTTAAACTTGATATATTGTATAAACTGAAAAACTAAATTATTCCTTACTTTTGTTTAGATAAACTATGATTTTAATATGAACAAATGGGATAATTTCATAAAAGAATTGAGCAACTTAATATTTTTTTGGTTCTTTGGTATTTTGTTTTTTTTTATTTTCAGAATAATTTTTATTATAAGTTTTCACAAAGAACTTGGCAAAAAAGTAGATTTTTCAGATTATTATAATGCGTTTTTTATGGGAATGCGTTTTGATTCTACGGCTGTTTGTTATTTTATCATGATCCCTTTAATTTCTTTACTAATTTTTTCTCCGTTTAATAAATTCAAAATAATACGAATTATCCGAATTATTTTTCAATATTTATTTTTAATCCTTTCTACATTAATCTGTATGGTTTCTTTAAACTATTATAAAGAATATAGGGAGCAATTTAGTAATTTTATATTCTTAGGTTTATATGATGATAAAAAAGCTATTTGGAAAACAATTGTAGAATATTATAATCCTGTATTAAATACTCTTTTTACTTTTATTATATGGCTAATAGGTATATGTGTTTTTATTTTTTATGAGAAAAAAAATTCTATCTATAAAGTTTTAATTAAAATCAAACCTTTCTATGGCAAGATAAGCTTGATAACTATTTTACTTATTTTATTTATCGGTGGAATCAGAGGTTCTTTTACAGCTGTTCCTGCAATAAGAAAATGGGCCGCTGTAACAAAAAATAATTTTTTAAATAAAACAATTATAAATCCTTACAGATCCCTCAAATATGCATATGAAGATTTTAAGTCTCTGAATCTGCTGAATGGAAAAAATCCTTTTGGTACTGAGAATATCCAAAAAGAATATGGGGGTAAAAATATAGATCAGATTATATATAAAGAAGCTCTGGGTAATACTATTGAAAAACCTAAACAAATTTTTTTGGTAATTATGGAAAGCTATGATGCCTGGCCTTTAATGGATAAATACCGTGCATTCAGATTATCTGATAATCTCTACAACCTAGCGGAAAACGGAATGCATTTTGTTAATTTTCTTCCTTCTTATAATGCTACATTTTATGCTTATGGAACCATTGTATCAGGAATTCCCTACTGTGGAATTAATATAAGTCAATTAGGAACTATTCATGATCCTTATATAAGTTCCATTTTTAAACAATTTAAAAAATTAGGATATAAAACTAATTTATTTTATGGAGGGTTTCTTTCATGGGAAAATATTGGGGGATTTTCTCAATATCAAGGCTGTGAAAATATTTACTCAGGGGTTGATGCCGGAGGAAAACAAGATTCAGGAGATTGGGGTGTAGAAGATGAAAAATTATTTGACTTAGTTCTTAATCATGTTAATACTGAAGAATATACTTTTAATTTAATTCTGACTTCGAGCTATCATCCTCCTTATGCTATAAATGTTTGGAAAAAAGGATTTCCTTATAAAACTCCCGATGATTTTCCTAAAGATATGCAAAAGTATTATGACGGCGGTATGAATATGAAAGAGTTAGGACATTTATGGTATGGAGATTTTGCAATAGGAAAATTCATGGAAAAAGCTAATTTAAAATATAAATCCGGTCTATTCGGCTTTACGGGAGACCACTATGGTAGAAGATTTATAAATCATTCCCCTAATTTGTATGAAAGATCTGCTGTACCTTTTATTTTGTATGGTAAAAATATTCCGAAACAAAAAATAAATATTCCCGGAAGCCATATAGATATTATGCCTACTCTTATAGAAATGATAGCTCCCAAGGGATTTCCTTATTATAGTTTTGGCAGCTCATTGTTAATACCCGGAAAGAAATACGGTATAGGTTTTGAAAAGGTGATTGATAAAGATTCATTATATTATTTCCCTAAAGATGAATTGATTAGCGAAATTAATTTACTGAATTTTAAAGATAAAAAAGTTAGTATAAATAAATATTCAGATGATTATAACAAGCTTATGAGATTATCTTGGCAATATACTATGAAAGGAAATTCTTTGAAATAAAACCTAAACTTTTTATTTTTTATCTGATTATATTAAAAATCCCTAAGCAACTCTTTAAAAGAATAGCTTAGAGATCCTTATCTATTAATTTTTTATTATTTTTTTTATGAGATTCTGCTGATTTTCTAATTGTATCTTCAAAATATATATTCCCGCAGGAAAACGACTAATATTTATTTCTATAACTGTAGCCTGATTAATTTTTTTTGATATTATCAAATTTCCTGTCATTGTGAAAATTTCTGCCTTTCCATTACTTGTTTCTTTAAAATTTACATTAAAAATTCCAAACGTTGGATTAGGATAAACAGTGAAAATTTCTTCTTGCAAATCAGTTTTTTGAATACTAGTATTATTATTTATATTCGGATCTGCACTAAACTGGGTATTTTTTTGTCCATCTGCCATAAATCCTGGAGATAAAATAATCTGATTTCCATTAAATTTAACGTCTTTATTTTTATCAATAAAGGAAGAAGAAAATATTATTTTACTGCTCCTGAATTCTTTATTTACAGTAACAGGGATCTTTAAATATATATTGTGATCACTGTATTCAATTTTTCTTTGAGTATAAAAAAATGAAATAGAAAGCACACTTATAAAAAAACAAAAAAATGTTTTCATATTTTCTTTTTTTAATGATTTATTTTAGCTTCCAAGAGTTGTAATCTTTTTTCCTGCTCTTTTATCTTCTCTTGATTAGAAGTATTTTTCTTTTCTAATTCAATTGTGTACAAAGTAAGTTCTTCTATTTTTTCCAATAATTTTGCATCCATTTCTCCTAAATTAATTCCGTTTACTACCACTTCTTTAGCGGAAGGAATATTAGGTAAATGTTTATTTTGCTGAATAAATTTTTCTAATTCCATAAGAGAGGGTAAAGTATAATCATCATGAAAAACATAATCTGCCCACCCATTAGAACTAGCAACATCTACTTGAACTAGCTCTGCGCGAATTCCTTCCTTAACAAATAAACGAAATTTATTATTATTATCTATTCTACTTGGTAATGGGGTATAAAATTTTCCAATCCCAATAATTCCATTATTTCCTACAATCCAGTTTCCTATATTAAGCTGATTATAGGAATTATAAGAATAATAATTTGAAATATATGTAGGAAATGGAGCCTGAAGTTGATCTCCTATTAAAATATTATTATCTCCATTGACTAAATAAAACCCCGAACGTGTTCCTAATGCTATGTTTTTTGATCCTTCTGCTTGCCAAAGAGATTCTGTCCCCAAAGCAATATTATACGATCCTCCATCCATTTTTTTTGCATGAGCACCTAATATAATATTATCTGTACCTGTTGTGTTGCCATATAAGGAAGTTTGTCCTATAGCAATATTATTAGTTCCTATTGTATTATAATATAAAGCATTATATCCTATAGCTGTATTTAAATTTCCAGTTGTATTTGAAAACATAGCATTTACCCCTAAAGCTATATTATTTTCACCTGCATTCCGATACAATGCACTACTTCCTAAAGCAATATTATAATATCCTTTAGTACTTTGTCCCATAGCATAAGAGCCAATGGCTAAATTTGAATCTCCTATTAAAAAATTAGCAAGAGTCCCGGCACCGCCAATTCCTATATTTCCTCTAATTGAAGTATTAGTCGGACTACTAGTCATTTTGGAAAAAACATCATACCCTATGCCTATATTTTCATATACCCTATTACTACTTGCAGGAATTACCCAAGTTCCTAAATAAAGATTTCTCCAATCCGATACTAAATTAGTTCTACCATCTCCAAATTGTAAGGATCCGTTAGGATTTAACTTTAATATTTCCTTATTATTAACCCTAAAAGATAATGCCTGATTATCTGTTGTACCTATAAAATTTTTCCAAGAAGTTCCAGAATTCCCATTAAGATTCCAATTTTGCCCGAAAGCTAAAATTGAACTCAAAACACTCATTGATAGTAAAAATGTTTTCATAAGATTTTTTTATTAATTGATATAAATTTACGAATTAATTTATATATAAAAAATAATAACATATTTATTTATATCATTTTTTATATTAATCCATTAATGTATATTAATTAATTGTTTTATATAATCATAATTAAAATCAAAAATCTTATTTTATTAAAAAATGTTTATATATCACTTTTTTTGTTTTTGTTATTTTTTACATTTCGTTTTCCCCCTTATAAATTTTATATCTAATATGACTTTCAACATATTTTTTCAATAGGTTAGGTAGTAATAAAATACAGGTATACTTTATAAAAGATTATTTTTTTCTAAACTATGAATTATGTGAAAATGGTTAAATCCTCAGAATATCATTTTAAATTGTAAAATTTATTTTTTTATATTGATATTATTAAAAAAAAGAAGCTAATTTTATTTTTTTTTATTTTTAGAAATGTTATAGAAACGTGTATTTTCTTTCACAGCCTCTTTTACAATATTTAAATCAATTTTACTATCATCCAAAGGATTTAGATTTTTGTCTACTACATCATACATACCTGACGAATAAATATTGATAATCATATTATTTTCTACAATAGCATACTTCTGATTATATCCACATATAAACCAATCTCTATTTCCAGAAATGTATAAATCTTTCCCCTCACTATAATCATTATAGTTATTTTGTACCCCTAATATAGAGCTCATAATAGTGGGAATTATATCATAGTGTAAAGTAAGATATGTGTAACTTGCAGGTTTCTTGGCACTATCATATATAATGAGAGGAGTTGCGATCTGATAATCAGTAAAATTACCTCCATGTTGCCAGTATCCTTTATGGTTATCATTAAATTCCTGTCCATGGTCTCCGGTTATTAACACAAGGGTAGATTCTAATAATCCTTTTTGTTCTAGTTTTTTTAATACTCCTCCTATAAGGTTATCTATAAAGTTTAAAGAATTTTTATATCTGTTTAAAAAAGGTAATGGGTCAAACGTATCATTTAAGACCAGATAATTAACTTCATTTAAAGTCGGTTTAAATTTTACGGGATAATCTGCGGGATAATCAAAACCATGAGCAGAATCAAAAAATAAAAAACTAAAGAAAGGTTTTTTATTTGATGATTGCATATTAATAAATTTTATCCATTCATTATAAATATCCTTATCCCTTTCCGAGGAGGAATTTCCTTGAGAATCTAGTCTTAAATTTTTAATTCCTGAAAAAACATTTTTATTAAAAGGAGGATTTTCTAATGTTGAGCTGGAAAGTATGGAAAGGTTATAGTTTTGTTTTTTTAGTTCTTCAAAAAATACAGGCGATATTTGTAAACCTGTAAATTGATCGTAATAAGTTGCAGGAATTGCATAAAATAAAGAAAATATGCCACCAGTTGTCATATTAGATCCACTTTTATGATTTTGAAAAACTTGTGATTGTTTAGATAATTGATAAATATTAGGTGTGATTTTTTCTGTCATACAATTAAATCTCCAAGAATCTATTACTATAAAGAGAATATTTTTCTTTTTACTATTTTGTGATTTGATTGGATGTAAAGGATATTTAATTATTGCTTTTGAATAGGATTTGCTTAATAGAGTATTTTTTTCTATTTCATTTTTATCTACTAAGTTTAATTTATGTAAAAGTTTATCCGCCGTTAAAGGAAAAAATACCGGATATATATTTTTCATTTGTGCGATAGATCTGTATCGATTGGCATCTGACCAAGCAAATAATAAATGAGTACACAAAAGACAGAATGTAATAAAACTTAATATGAGTTTTATATGTAAATTTATAATTCGATTAGCTATTTTTTTTGAAATATACAATATAAAAATCTCACAAACTACTAAACCTAATATGAAAATGATAGAAATTAAAATATTAATAGCAGAAAATTGAAAAGTATCTGTAGCTCTTTTTCCGAAAAGCAATTTAAAAACGATAGGAGATAAATGATATCTGAACTGACTGTATACTAAAATATCTATTTGTAAATAAATAATAATAGCTACAGATAATACACTAAAAATAATTTTACATATAGAAATAGATTTAAATGTATATAAAATAATAAGGCTTATTAAAAATGGTAATATACCTATTAGAAAAAAATGCCCTATTAAAGATGCTACCATATAAAAATATGAGAGAAATCCAGAAATATTTTCTGTATACTTCAGATATTTACATCCTATGTAAAGAATTATTAATAAATTAAATAAAGTTGCTATATAAATTTGCTTAGTAGTTAATTTTAAATTTTTATTCATATTAAATGTTTGAAAACTATATCTTTAAATATTTTTATTGTAACTAATAAATTAGAAGTACTATTATCTTTAGTAATAACCTGAATAGATTCTAAAAAACAATACGGAATCATGATTATTATAAAGTATTTTAATGCTCCTAAGAGCATTCCGGCTATTTTATTAGTAAAATCTAAACCCATTTTTTTTAATAAATTCTTAATCAATTTTGTTAAAAATAAAACTACGAAAAGAACAATACCTACTGTGAGAATAAAACTTAACCAAAGTGAAGAAGAAGGCGAAAGTATGCCTTTATCTACAAAAAAATCATGAGCTTGAGAAGAAAATAAAATAGCGATTCCTATACCTAATAAAAGTCCTATAAGAGAGGATATTTGTTTTAAGAAACCTTTTATATAACCCATTAAAGCTCCTAAAAAAGTGCCGCCTAATAAAATATATTCATATATCATTTTTCGATTTTATATTCTTTATATTCTCCTAAAACATGTAAAAATCCTGTTTGTGTTTTTATTTCTTCTAAAGCTTCATAATATGTGTCATATCCGCTTTCTTTTGAAACTATATCTACATGAAATGAATATTGGAATACAGAACCACTTAAGGGTACTGATTGTATTTTAGTCATATTCATTTTATATTTAGCCAAGGTATTTAATACTTTGGCCAGACTTCCCATTGTATGATCGGTAGTAAAATACAAGGATGCTTTATTAAAGTTATTTATTTTTTCCGGTGTGGTCGATAGTAAATAAAAACGTGTGTAATTATCAGAAATATCATGTATGTTTTCTTGCAATATTTTTAAATGATACATTTCAGCAGCCAATTTAGACCCTATAGTGGCTATTCCTTTCAATTTTTTTTCATGAATATTACGGGCACATGTAGCAGTATCATCTTTGGCTAATAATTTCCAATCTGGATGTTTTTCTAAAAAATTTTCACATTGTAATAAAGCCATAGGATGTGTACGTACTTCAGTAATGGTATCTATTGTTTCTTCCGGCAAAACAAGTAAATGATGCTTTATGGGAAGTACAATTTCACCTATAATATGTAATTTATATTTAGTTATTAAACTATAATTGGGTAAAATTGCTCCAGCTATGGAGTTTTCTATAGCCATCATACCATAATCTGTTTTTTTGTTCACCACATCTGTAACCAAAGATTTGAATGTGGGACTGTCTATGATTTCTACTTTTTCATTTTGAAAAAATTTCACTACAGCTTCATGATGAAAAGAACCTTTGATTCCCTGAATTGATATTGATTTCATAAATTAATGGTAATAAACCGTATTTATTTTTTGTTTTATTAGTTATATTTACACAAATTTTAATGTAAATACTTTAGATTAAATTTTAAAAATGTCTGTAAAAATACAAAATCTATCTAAAAAATATAGAGGGCAAACAGCTTTACAAAATATTTCTCTGGAAATAAAGAGAGGTGAGATCGTTGGATTATTAGGTCCTAATGGTGCTGGTAAAACTACAATGATGCGATCCATTACCGGATCTCTCACTTTTGACAAAGGTAAGATATGGATAAATGATATGGATAATCAGGAAAAACCATTTGAAACAAAATCGATAATTGGCTATCTTCCTGAAAATAATCCTTTATATATGGATATGTATGTAAAGGAATATTTAATTTTTGTTGCAGATATACATAAAACTAATAAGAACGAAATTTCAAGGATTATTGAAAAAGTGGGCCTTTCTCAGGAACAAAATAAAAAAATCAATCAATTATCCAAAGGATATAAACAACGAGTTGGGCTGGCCCAAGCAATTCTTTTTGATCCTGAAATTTTAATTTTAGATGAGCCTACTAACGGACTGGATCCGAATCAGATTATTGAAATTAGGGATTTAATTCAAGAATTAGGTAAAGAAAAAACTGTAATTCTTTCAACACATATTATGCAAGAGGTGGAAGCTCTTTGCACTCGCGTAATTTTATTGTATAAAGGAACAATTATACAAGATAAAAGTATAGAGGATTTTAAGGGGAAATATTCAAACCTGGAAGAAGCTTTCTTTGAATATACTCATCCTTTATAAGATAGGAAATTTGTTGAGGGCTCTTTAACATTTAACCTTACTAAAATATTTTAACTCTGAAATTTAATTTTTGTGGATCTGTCATTCTTTTAATAGATAGAGCTAGTATTTTTGTAATTTTCCTTTCCTTAAGCAAGAGCTGTTATATATCACAAAAATAAGTTTTTCAGTATGTTTCTGTATACTATTAACCCCGAAGTAGTCAATATTATTAGATTTATTAAAAGTAAATAATATATATATTAATGAATTATAAATTTTAAAAATATTCTTCATCCAAATCAGGAAAATCATCTTCAAAATATAATTTATAAATAATCTCTGATGTCTTTTTTTCTTTATTGGAAATTTTTGTAATTTCTTTTCTATTTTGTGATTTTATAGATTCTTTTGTTTTACTTTTAGTGGAAACAAAAGAACTTTTCTCTTGTTGTTTTTCAGACATTGTGTCAGATGGTAAATTATTATACTTTAACTGATTATTATTAGTAACATAAAGTTTATCTTTAAATGTATCAGCAGGAATATTATTTTGTTGAGCTATACTTATTTTTTCCTTATTATTCGCATAAAAAGCATAAAGTCCGATTATCGTTATAGCAATAATAAGAGAGGCTGCCACAGCAGATGCTATATATACTTTTTTTGTAAAAAAAGTAATTATTTTGTTTTTATGTTTTTCATTTTTCTGAATAGTATTTTCTAATATATTTTTCTCTAAATAGGAAAAATAATCTTCTGGAGTAGTAAAAGGTAATATTTTTTTATCCTTCTCTCCTAGTGTCTTTTGCAAAATAGCATCCTCCAACTTATCAAAATAATTATCTGGAGTTATAAAAGGATTTTTATCTATATTGTTAGGCCTTGTTTCTTTGTTCATTTTTATTTTTCAATACTGTTTAAAAGAAATTCTTCAATTTTTTTGGTAGCATGATGATATGAAGATTTCAAAGCACCTACTGATGTATTCAGTATTTCTGATATTTCTTCATATTTTAAATCATCAAAATATTTCATGTTAAAAACAATTCTTTGTTTTTCCGGTAACATAGCTATGGCTTGTTGTAATTTTAATTGAATTTCCTCACCTTCAAAATAGCTGTCGTCTTCTAATTGAGAGGATAACTGAATAGCTAATTCTTCACTATTTACATTCTTTTTTTGAGCTGCACTATTTAAAAAATTAATAGATTCATTTGTTGCGATCTTATAAATCCAGGTTTTCAGTGAAGAATCTCCTTTAAAGAAATCTAAATTTAAAAAGACTTTAATAAATACATTTTGTGTTACATCATCTGCATTGTTATGATCTAATACTATTTTTCTAATATGCCAATATATGGATTTACTGTATTTTTCAACCAAATATTTAAATCCTTTATTTTTATTTTCCTTTATTAAAAATAAAAGTTCTTTATCGTCCATTTTTATTTATATTTATTTGACAAGTAAAGAATCTGATAGTTTAATTTTATTTGAAATTTTTTGTAATTATAAATCTGTTTCAAAGTTCGGTTTATTCTATGCTTTTACTAAAAATAGCAATAAGGAAGCCATACGACAGAATTAATAATATGAAAATATTCGAAAATTTAATTGGAAATCAACTTTTTGATATTTTGTTGATTTTGATATATTAAATTTAAAAATTAATGTTTTTAAAATTAAAAAAGAATTTTAATAATTATACAAGAAATAATACTTTATTATAAATAGTACACTGTTAATTAAAAAAATATACCAACAAAGATTATATAAAATAAATAAAAAAAAGAAGTATGAAATTCATACTTCTCTTTTTATGCATATGTATATAAAAAAATCTAATTTTCATCCGGATATAATCCTGAAAATCCCATTTTAGGTAATTGAGTAATCATTTTCATATCCTCATCTGAAATATTAAAATCAAAGACTTGTGTATTAGCAATAATTCTTTCTGGCGTTACAGACTTAGGTAAAGGCAAAGTTTTATTTTGCAAGCACCATCTAATACATAATTGAGCGGTAGATTTATTATATTTTTTAGCTATTTCTGTTAATTTAGGATTTTTTAATACACTTCCTGATCCTAAAGGACTCCATGCTTCTACTACAATATCGTTTTTATGACAAAACTGAACAATTTCCGGTTGTGTATAACCGGGATGAAATTCTAATTGGTTTACCATAGGTTTAACTTCAGCTTTATCAATTAAAGGCTGTATATGATGTACTAAAAAATTGCTAATACCAATAGATTTTATTCTGCCTTCTTTATACAGTTTTTCAAAAGCTTTCCATGTTTCATGATTAATCTTATCTCCATCTTTACCAACAGCCGGCCAATGCATTAAATAAAGATCTAAATAATCTAAATTTAATTCTTTCATGCTTTTGTCAAAAGCTTTTAAAGTAGAATCATATCCTCGATCGTCATTCCAAAGTTTAGTTGTAATAAATAAATCTTTTCTATTTATTCCACTTTCTTTAATGCCTTGGGCTACACTTTTTTCATTGCCATATTGCGAAGCAGTATCGATATGTCTATACCCGCATTTAATAGCATTTTTTACAGATTCTACTGCAGTTTCATTTGGAGTTTGCCAAGTTCCAAACCCCACACATGGGATTGTTTTACCATTACTTAATCGATAAGTGTCTGTAATTGATTTCATATTGTTTAAGGTTTTATAGATTTTTATTTATAGATTTTTTTACATTAAAATTGATATTTATCTTTCCATAAAGTATTTAAATAATCTTTTAATTTATTTTCTTTGGTATTGTTCCCTGGTATATAGAAATTCTGAAGTGAAACTTCGTTCGGTAAAAATTCCTGAGAAATAAAATTGCCCGGAAAATCATGTGAATATTTATAATCCACACCATAATTTAAATCTTTCATTAATTTCGTAGGAGCATTTCTAAGATGTAACGGAACCGGTAAATTTCCGGTTTTTTTCACATAGGATAAGGCATTATTGATAGCCATATATGACGAATTTGATTTAGGAGATGTAGCCAGATATATTGCACACTGACTTAATAGTATTCGCGATTCAGGATTACCAATAACATTTATTGCTTGAAATGTGTTATTTGCAAGAATAAGCGCTGTAGGATTGGCCATACCTATATCCTCTGAAGCTAAAATAAGCAGCCTTCGGGCAATAAACTTAATATCTTCTCCCCCTTCTAACATCCTTGCCAACCAATATACGGCTGCATTAGGGTCTGAACCACGAATAGATTTAATAAAAGCAGAGATAATGTCATAATGTTGCTCTCCTCCTTTATCATATAAAGCCATATTTTCCTGAATCACTTTTTTCACTGCTTCATTGTTTATGACAACAGTTTCTTTATCTTCAAATTGTTGTATAACTAATTCTAATCCGTTCATAAGTTTACGAGCATCTCCTCCTGAATACTGCATAAGAGCTTCTTCTTCCTGCAATTCAATTTTTTTTGAAGATAGTATACTATCTTTAGAAAGTGCCTTATGTAAAAGGTTTGAAAGTGCTTGTTTATCAAGGGAATATAAAGTATACACTTGACAGCGAGAAAGTAATGCAGAAACTACTTCAAAACTGGGGTTTTCGGTAGTCGCACCAATAAGGATAATCCATCCTTTTTCTACCGCTTGCAATAAACTATCTTGCTGAGATTTGTTAAAGCGATGTATTTCATCTATAAATAATATGGGACTTTTCCCGGTAAATAGATTTTGTTTTTTTGCTTGTTCTATTACTTCTCTTACTTCTTTTACCCCAGAACTAACGGCACT
This sequence comes from Apibacter adventoris, assembly GCF_002964965.1. Taxonomy (NCBI): domain Bacteria; kingdom Pseudomonadati; phylum Bacteroidota; class Flavobacteriia; order Flavobacteriales; family Weeksellaceae; genus Apibacter; species Apibacter adventoris. Next base: position 256,190 of record NZ_PSZN01000019.1, on the reverse strand, counting down.
TAAAGTAAAATATTCTCTTTTAGATTCTTTGGCTATAATTTCAGCTAAAGTGGTTTTACCTGTTCCTGGAGGTCCCCAAAAAATAATAGAGGCTATATTTCCGTTTTCAACCATACGTCTAATTGGGCCGTATTTTCCTATTAAATGTTCTTGATATTGGTAATCTTCTAATGATTGTGGACGCATTCTTTCTGCAAGGGGAGCTAAATTCATATAGTTATACAATTATATTAAATATTTTAATTTTGATATAATATAATATTTTTATTTTTAACTGTATATAATTTATTTAAAAATTCTACTTTCCAGTCTCCCTTCTTCCATGTGTTTTCTTTCTGTTTATTTAATATTATTGATGGGGTAGTTTCTTTAGAAAAAAGTTCTAATTTGTCATTTTTATAAATTATATAAGCAGCATATGTAGAATTATTTACAGATTTTATTTTAACTCCTTCTTCAAATGGTCTTATGCATTTTTTTTCTAATTTAGACCATTGGTATCCTGTGGATGGTTTACATTTATTTATAACATCATTTCCCAAAATTTGATTTTTTGAATTTTTATTTGTGGAACATCCAATGATAAAAAAAATCATAGAGATAGATAAAACTATTTTTTTCATTTTTTTATTTTTCAATATAAATATAGCAAATTTTATGCTATTTAATCATATTATAATAAATTTATTTATAATTATAGTTAAATAGACACTTCTAAATCCAATAAAAATAAATTCTTTATATAATTATTCTTTTTATTGTTGAATTATTTAAACTATTACTATATTTAAAATATATTGATATAATTAAATTAATAAATTCTATACTTGAACTGTGTAATATGCTAAATAAATTTTATTTTTAATAAAGAAAGAAAATTTAGATAAGACTGTAAAAATGTAAGAATTTTTTTCAGATATTTATAAGCATATTTAGTTTTCTAAAATATTAAACATCCATTTTCAATAATGAATCTAAATATTCTCTATCATTAGCTAATCTAGGAACTTTATTTTGCCCTCCTAATTTTCCTCTTTTTTTCATCCAGTCATAAAATAAATTTTTACGTGCAGAATGAATTATCGGCATATTAAGAGTCATATTATTATAACGTTTAGCCTCATAATCAGAATTTAATTTTTGCAGTTCTTTGTCTAAAATTTCTGTAAATTTTTCTAAGGAATCGGGTTGTCGGGTAAATTCTATAATCCATTCATGAGCCCCCTTTTCCTTTCCTTTCATAAAAATTGGACCTGCTGTGTATTCTGATATAATAGCCTGTGTTTTTTGTTCTGCTTCTTTAAGTGCTTTTTCTGCATTTTCAACCATTAACTCTTCTCCAAAAGCATTTATATAAAATTTCGTTCTACCTGTAATTTTAATCCTATAAGGAATTTGGGACACAAATTTTACAGTGTCTCCAATTATATATCTCCATAACCCTCCATTTGTAGTAATTACGATAGCATAATTGGTATGCAATTCTACTTCCTCTAAAGATAAAATTGTGGGTTTGGTAGAATAAAATTCATCCATAGGTATAAATTCATAATAAATTCCATAATCTAACATCAAAAGCATATCTTTAGATCCATTTGTATCTTGCATAGCAAAATATCCTTCTGAAGCATTATATATTTCATAATAATTCAAAGATTTAGAAAATATTGAAGCATATTGTTCTTTATAAGGGGCAAAACTAATTCCTCCATGAAAAAAACATTCTACATTAGGCCATACCTCATCTATATAATTTTTACCTGTAGTTTCTAATACTTTTCTTAATAAAACCATCATCCAAGACGGAACCCCTGTAAGACTTCCTACATTTTGTTTGACAACTTGTTCTACAATTGCAGGCATTTTAATTTCCCAATCTTTTAATAAAGAAACTTCTTTATCGGGCGTACTTTTCCATTCTGCCCAAAAGGGTAAATTATCTATTAAAACTGCCGATAAATCTCCATATTTTGATTCAAATCCTTCATAATCTTCCCTTGTTCCTCCTAACCTTAAATTTTTACATTCAAAAATTTTTGTTGCCGGATTATTATATGCATATATGGAAAATAAATCTTTACCTGCCTTATAATGGCACTCTTGAAGACTATCTTCTGTAATTGGTATAAACTTACTTTTGGCATTGGTAGTACCAGAGGATTTAGCAAACCAGTTTATCTGTCCCGGCCAAATAATGTCTTTTTCTCCTTTTCTGGTACGGGTTATGTAAGGTTCAAAATCTTCATATGTAACTAATGGAACTTTATTTTTAAAATCATTATATAAATGTATATCCTGAAAACCATATTTTTTTCCATACTCTGTATCTTTAGCTTTATACAAAAGTGTTAGTAACACAGACTTTTGTGTATCAATAGGATTTTCCATAAATACCTCCATTTGTTTTACTCTTTTTTTAATATACCATTGAATAAAAGTATTTAAAATTCCTAATGCCATTTTTTACATTTTTAAATGTTAAATTTACGCAAAATCCTTTGTATATGCAATAATGAAGAATATACAAAATACTATTTTTTAACCATCTTTGCAAGATTAGTATTAATTTTGTACTTACTAATTATAGGCAAATGCTATATAGTATAACTAATAAAAATAGAAATGAATTTCTTACAACTTATATTAAAAAATTATAAAAAATTTCCTTCAAAACCTGTTTTGAAGTATAAAGAGAATAATAAATGGAAGAGTTATTCATGGAAAGAATTTCATGATTTAATCAAGCAAACAGCTAATGCTCTTAAAGAACTAGGCGCAAAACCTAACGACAATATAGCTATTTATGCTGATAATATGCCGCAATGGGTAATTATGGATATGGCTATTATTAGTATTGGAGCTGTAACCATCCCTATTTTTGCTACTTTGACCTCTTCTCAGGCTAAGTACATACTTGATGAAACGGAAACTAAAATTATTTTAACCGGTGGACTGAAACAATATGAAAATATTCTCGAAATTTATTCTAATAGTAATTTTTTAAAACATATTATTAATGCAAAAAGCTCTACTGAACTTCAAAATAAATTTTCATATCATTTTTACAACCTTATAAAGTCACAGTCTACTGAAAGTGAAATATTTGAAAAACAAAATGAAGATATAGCTTCTATTATTTATACTTCCGGGACAACAGGAGAACCTAAAGGGGTTATGTTAACACATGGGAATTTTATAAATGTTTTTGAGGCTCATCACAAATTTTTTAACATTTATCCCGAAAATGAAAATACTTTGGTCTTTTTACCTTTAAGCCATGTATTTGAAAAATGTTGGAGTTCTTTTGTTCTTTCTTGTGGTGGACAACTTAGCATTTGTGAAAATCCTAAAGAGGTAGCTCAATTTATGATTGAAGCCCAACCTACTGCTATGTGTTCTGTTCCAAGACTTTTTCAAAAAATTTATATTTCTATCAATGAGAAAATTGAAAATAGCACTAAAATAGCCCAAAAATTTTTCAAATGGTCTATATCCATAGGATCAAAAGTATCTGAGTTAAAAAGGAATGATCGTAAAATACCTTTATTTTTATTATTTAAATATTATATAGCTGATCAATTGGCTTTTAAAAGGGTAAAAAAACAACTTGGAGGAAATTTATGGTTTATTCCGGTTGGGGGGGCTTCCATAACGCCTAATATTACTGAATTTTTTGATGCTATAGGTGTACATTTAACCGTTGGATATGGGCTTACTGAAACTACAGCAACAGTTGCTGCGTTTCCTTTAATTCATTATAAACATGGAACTGCCGGAAAACCTATGACCGGTGTCCATATAGAGATTGGTGATGAAAATGAAATATTAATTAAAGGATATGGAGTATTTAAAGGTTATTATAAAAAGCCTGAAGAAACTAAAAAAGCTTTTACAAAAGATGGATGGTTCAAAACAGGAGATGCCGGAAAATTTGATAATGAAGGTAATTTAATTATTATAGACCGAATCAAAGATTTAATGAAAACCTCTAACGGTAAATATATTTCCCCTCAACTTATTGAAAACCTTCTTACTAATGATAACTTTATTCAACAGGCTGTATTAATTGGAGATAACAAACCATATGTAACAGCTCTAATTATTCCCAATTTTGAAACTTTAGAAAAGTATGCTAAAAGTTTAAATGTAAACTTTAAATATTTTTACGAACTAGTTAATAATCAATTAATTATTGATTTTTATTCTACAAAGATTAACTCTCTGTTATCTCATTTAGCTGAATTTGAAAAAGTTAAAAAGTTTAAATTATTATCTGCTGATTTCAATATGAATTCAGGAGAAGTTACTGCAACTTTAAAGGTCAGAAGAAAAATAATTCTTGAAAAATACAAATTACTTATTGATGAAATGTATAAAAAATAAAAAAAGAGGAAATAATCCTCTTTTTTTATTAAATTTTAATAATTTTCACAAAAAAATTTTTGATTTTTGAATAGCTCTCTCTAATCCACCTATATCACTACCCCCTGCAGTAGCAAAGGAAGGCTGGCCTCCTCCTCCCCCTTTTATTTCTTGAGCTAATTCTTTTACTATTGTACCGGCATGGCATTTACCTGATTTTACTAAATCATCAGATATTCCAACGGATATAGTAGGTTTGTTATTTGTTTTGGTACCTACAATAATGAATAAATTTTTTATTTCTGCCTTTAATTGAAAAATAATATCTTTTACTGATGAATTATTTAAGTTCGTTATTAGTCCTAAATAATTAATATCTCCAATTTTTTGGATAGCATTTTTCCATAATGCTTTTTCCTGAACAGCTTTTTCTTTTATATATTGTTCTAATTGTTTTTTAAGTTGTTCATTTTCCGAATATAATTTTTCTACTGCTTTAATGGGATTTTCATTGGTTTTTAAAATGTTTTTCAATTCTTCAAATTCATTGAACTGATCTTGTAAAAAGTTTAACCCTGTTTCCCCTGTTATGGCTTCTATTCTTCTAATTCCAGCAGAACTTGAAGTTTCATTCATTATTTTAAATATTAATATATCTTGGGTATTAGAAACATGTGTACCTCCACAAAGCTCTATAGAATCTCCAAATTTAATTACTCGTACAACATCTCCATACTTTTCACCAAATAATGCCATAGCCCCCATTTCGATAGCTTGTTTAAACGGCACAGATCTATTTTCTTCCAGAGGTAGTCTTTCATAAATTTTTATATTAACTTTTTTCTCTACTAAAGCTATTTCTTCTTTAGTCATTTTATTAAAATGAGAAAAGTCAAATCTCAGATAATCTGGTCCTACATACGAACCTTTTTGTTCTACATGATTTCCTAATACTTCTCTAAGTGCTTCATGTAACAAATGAGTAGCGGAATGATTTTGAGTTATCTGTTGTCGTCTTTTAGAATTTACTATTGCCTGAAATGGAAACTCAGGATATTTTGGTAACTCTTTTACTATATGTACTATAAGATTATTTTCTTTTTTTGTATTTAATATTTCAATTTTTTCATTGATATTTTCAATAAATCCGGTATCTCCAACCTGCCCTCCACTTTCAGCATAAAACGGAGTTACCTGAAATACTAATTGATAAAATTCTCCTTCTTTATTTTCAACTTTTCTATATTGAGTTATTTTAATCTGAGTTTTTATGAAGTCATACCCCACAAACTCTTCTTGTTGATCTTCTTCTAATACTACCCAATCATAATTTTTAAAAGTACTTGCAAATTTAGACCTTTGTTTCTGTTTTTTCATTTCTGAAATAAAACCTTGTTCATCTACAGTTAATCCTTTTTCTTCAGCAATTATTCTAGATAAATCTGAAGGAAATCCATAGGTATCATATAATTCAAAAATTACATCTCCAGGAATTATTTTCAAATCTTTATGAGATTTCATAAAATTAGATAATCTTACTAATCCTTGATCTATGGTTTTTAAAAAATTTGTTTCCTCTTCTTTTATTACTTCTTTTATTAAATGCTCTTGCTTTTCAATTTCAGGAAAAAATTCTCCCATCTGTTCTTTAAGAACCGGAATTAATGTGTATAATATTGGGTCTTTAACTTCTAAAAATCTAAAAGCATATCCTATGGCCCTACGTAAAATACGTCTGATCACATAACCTGCTCCGGAATTTGATGGTAATTGTCCGTCTGCAATAGAGAAAGCTATGGCTCTTACATGGTCTACTATAACCCTAATCGCTATATCTTTTTCAGCATTATTCCCATATATATAACCTGAAATGCTTTCTATTTTCTGGATTAATGGTGTAAAAACGTCAGTATCATAATTAGACATTTTTCCTTGTAAAACCATGCATAATCGTTCAAATCCCATCCCCGTATCTACATTTTGCTTTGGTAATTTATCTAAAGAACCATCTGCTTTACGCAAAAATTCCATAAATACTAAGTTCCATATTTCTATTACCTGAGGATGATCTTTATTTACTAGAGTTTTTCCGTCTATTTTCTCTTTTTCTTCTTTGGATCTTATATCTACATGAATTTCAGAACTGGGACCACACGGTCCTGTATCACCCATTTCCCAAAAATTATCTTTTTTATTTCCTAATAAAATTCTATCTTCTGAAATATGTTCTTTCCAATAATTAAAAGCTTCTGAATCTCTTATTAAACCTTCCTTATCATCTCCTTCAAAAATAGTCACATATAAATATTCTTTAGGGATTTTATAAACTTCGGTTAAAAGTTCCCAAGCCCAAGCAATTGCTTCTTTTTTAAAGTAATCTCCAAAACTCCAATTCCCTAACATTTCAAACATTGTATGATGGTATGTATCTTTTCCTACATCATCTAAATCATTATGTTTTCCAGATACTCTTAAACATTTTTGAGTATCTGCAACTCTTTTGTTTTCCGGATCTTTATATCCTAAAAAAAAGTTTTTGAATTGTGTCATCCCAGAGTTTGAAAACATAAGGGTTGGATCATCTTTTAAAACAATAGGAGCTGAAGGTACTATGGTATGTTGTTTCGATTGAAAAAATTCTAAAAATTTTTGTCTTATCTGTTTTGAAGTCATGTTAATACTTAATTTAGCATACAAAAGTAGTGAAATTGTTTTTTTTTTACTTAGTTGATTTGCATGCTTTTTTTTATGTTTATAATTTCTTCTAATATATCCATTGGATACTGAACCCATTCTACTTGTTTTTCTATTTTCCCATCTTTATTAAAATATAACCAGCTATTAAACTGCATTTCATTAATTAACTTACCGTTATAATAATACGGATTATATATACCACTAACAATAACTATGCTATCATTAGATATCATCTGATTAATTTTAACAGTTTTGGGAAATTGCGGATGTATTTTATAGGAAGGATCTGTCCAGTTATATTGATTTTGTATGTTCTCTTTTCCTTTTATGTTTATTTGAGGAACAGCATCTATATATGTAGGAAATTCTGAATAAAAGCCCATAAGTTTATTTAAATCTTTTCTGTCTGCATAAGTTTGATAAAAATCCTCTGCTGTTTTTAAATTTTTTTTGTGTTTTAAAGATTCACAACTTATAAATAAAAAGAATAGTGTTAAAATACTTAAACAATAAGTATGCACTTTCTGTATTTTCTTATTCATATTTTTTTATTATTAATTGATCCAAATTTAATAATTATTAAATTTACATAAAAATATATAATTTATTGAAATTGAATATTTTAAATATAATATCAGTAAATAAACATAAAAATATTAACAATTATTATTTTATTTAACATTTTTTTAACTAAAATGATAAAAGTCTTTATTTATACAGATTGAAGAGTGAAAATCTGATTTAATAAAGAGTTTACAATTTATATTACACATTTTTATTTTTTTGTGATCGTATTTTTGTCAAGCAAATGAACAAATTACATATGAAGAAAATAACATTAGCATTAGTATTTTTAGTTTCTTTATCATTTACGGCAACTCAAAAAAATAATAAAATTTTAGAGTCTAATAAAAAAGAAAGCTCATTTACTTACGTAAATGAAGATTCTTTAAGTTTAGAATTAAATTCACTTAAATATAATACTCTAGAAGTATCAAATAAAAAAATAGAAAATCACGTTGAAGAAAAAAGTGAATTATCTAATAAAGGTGTAATCTCTTGGTATGGAAAAAAATTTCAAGGAAGATATACTTCTAGTGGCGAAAAATTTGATATGAACGATTTAACAGCTGCACATAAAACTCTACCTTTTGGAACAAAGGTAAAAATAAGAAATCCAAAAAATGGAAAAGAGGTTATTGTTAGAATTACAGATCGCGGACCTCTTTCTCCAAAAAGAGAATTTGATTTAAGTCAAGCTGCTTTTAAAGAATTAGCAAATTTAGGGTCGGGAGTATTGAATGTTACTTATGAAATCTTGTAAAAAATAATTGTTATAATTTTGATAAATAGATAAAAAGCTTCTGAATAATATTTCAGAAGCTTTTTTATTCTTAATAAATAATCTAATTAATTTTATTTTATACTACCTCTCCATATAGATCAAATTCTTCTGCTTTTTTAATTTTTACGTTTACAAATTCACCCAAGGATAAGTTAAGATTTTCTTCTTTTATTAATACTTCATTATCTACATCGGGAGAATCATATTCTGTTCTTCCTATAAAATAATCTCCTTCTCTTCTATCTATTATACATTTAAATATTTTTCCTATTTTTTCTTGATTTAATTCCCAAGATATTTGAGATTGTATTTCCATAATTTCATTAACTCTTTCATTTTTCTCTTCATCAGAAATATCATCTTTCAAAGAATAAGCAGAAGTATTTTCTTCATGAGAATAGGTAAAACATCCCAGACGTTCAAATCTTTGTTCTGTAATCCAAGTTTTTAATTCCTCAAATTCCTTACGTGTTTCTCCTGGATAACCTACTATTAAAGATGTTCTTATAGCCATATTGGGAATACGATTCCTGAATTCTAGCAAGAGTTTATTTGTTTTTTCTTTAGTAGTCCCTCGTTTCATTGATTTGAGTATATTGTTTGATATATGTTGAAGAGGAATGTCTATATAATTACAAATTTTAGGTTCTTCTTTCATTATATTTAAAACATCTTCAGGAAAACCTGTTGGAAAAGCATAATGTAAACGAATCCATTCTATGTCTTTTATTTTTACTAATTCTCGTAATAAATCTCCTAATGCTCTTTTTTTATAGATATCTAAACCATAATATGTAAGATCCTGTGCTATTAGGATCAATTCTTTAGTACCTCCTTTAGCCAAAGCTTTGGCCTCTGAAATGAGTTCAGGTATAGGAGTTGAAACATGACGCCCTCTTATAAGAGGAATAGCACAAAAACTGCAAGGCCTATCACATCCTTCTGAAATTTTAAGATATGCATAATGTCTTGGTGTTGTAACTAATCTTTCTCCTACTAGTTCATGTTTATAATCTGCTCCTAAAGCTTTAAGTAATAAAGGTAATTCACGAGTTCCGAAATATGTATCTACATCTGGTATTTCTTTCTGAAGATCTGGTTTATATCTTTCAGATAAACATCCGGTGACAAATACTTTTTCTATTAATCCCTGTTTTTTTTGTTCTATACATTCTAAAATAGTTGTAATGCTTTCTTCTTTTGCATTTTCTATAAAACCACAAGTATTTATTACTACAATATCTCCTTTTTTTTCATGTACAACTTCTTTACCATTTGCTTTTAACTGATTCATCAATATTTCTGAATCATAGATGTTTTTAGAGCATCCTAATGTAATTATATTTATTTTTTTCTTTCCAATTGATTTGGTGCGCATTTTTCTAGTTTACTTATTTTTAAATTTTAAAGGAAAAGAAGTTAGAATATTAATTAATTTCTAATATTTTTTTTACCCAATTTTTAATTTGATATTTTTCAATAATTTCTTTGGGTACTTCTTGATATTTTGAATTTAGGAAACTATCTGATATTTCTATATTATCGGGATCTAATAATAATATATTGTTAGGATTATAAAAATCATAATTTACAATATCTTTATTTGTGGTGATAAGTTTTTTTCTATATCCCAGAGCTTCGAAAACTCTAAATGTGAGTCCTTCTTGTTCGGGTCTTTGTACGTCAATCATAATAGTTGAATCTTTTATTTTTTTTAAAGATTCTTCCCTTGAAATCATATGATTCAAGTATTTTATTTTTGTTTTAATTTTTGGTATATAAAAATTTATTTGTCTTCTATTCACTACATAAAAATCATAAGGAAATTTTTTTTCTTGTAAAACTTTAGCTATTTTTTCTAAAATGATAGTTCGTTGATCCAAAGAAGAAATATTAAATGCTTTAGGTAAAATATTATCTTTTTTTTGAGTATCTTCTTCGTAAATAAAATTAGGTATAAACTCTAAATTATATTTTTCAACATCTTGTTTATCATAACTGTAAATTTTATCAAAATAATTAAATGTATTGGATATAGCTGGCATTCTTTGTATTCCATCATAATGATATGCAATCATTTTTTTACAGACAGTTTGACAGAACAACAATGTTTCGGAAGATAACCATTCTGCATGAATAATAATTATTTTATCAAAAATACCCAATGGTGACAATTCTTTATGAATCAACCTATCTAAATGTTGTCTTTTAATATTAGATTCGAAAAAAGTTTTATTTAAAAGATTTTTAAATCTAACCCATAAATTTGGATATATATATCTATTTGCATAAATATCTATATGGATCGTTTCAATCCCCAAGTTTTTCATCGCTGAAACAATATACTTATCATATCCATAATAGTCTAAAGATATTAAGGCTACTTTCATAAAAATTATCGTTTAACTTGAAAAATACACTTATAATTTTAATCTATTTACAAATATACGTTTTCATAGTTTATTTATTTGTAATAAAATATACATTTTATTTTTCAAAAAATTATATTATATTTTTATGTATTTTCTTTGTTCCTTCATATATATCATATTGAAAAAAACGACATTCAAGTTTCCCATTAAAAAGTTTTATTTTTCTGGAAGGTCGCAATCCGACTTTTTTAAATGCATCTATATCAGAAGTTATAAACCAAGCTAATGTATTTTTATATGCTTTTTTTAATGTATCTCCTATTTTTTTATAAAAATCTTCTTCTTGTATTGTTAATCTCTCATTATAAGGAGGATTGAATATGACTAAAACAGGGAACATATCTTTTTCAGATTGAAAAAAGTCCTGATTTTTGACTTCTATAAATTCAGTTAAATCAGCTGCTTCTATATTAGACATTGCGGAATTTATAGCATTTTGTGATATATCGTATCCTACAATTTTCCCATTAAATTCACTAATTCTGTTAATTCTTGTTTCTTTTATTTTATCATATAGTGATAAATTAAAATTAGCCCAGTTCATAAAACTAAAATGTTTTCTATATAATTGCGGGGGGATATTTAGTGCCATCATTGCAGCTTCTATTAACAATGTTCCTGAACCACACATAGGATCTAATAAATTTCCTTTTCCTTCCCAGCCTGCTATATTTAATAAACCTGCTGCTAAAACTTCATTAATAGGAGCTTCAAAATGAGCTTTTCTATATCCTCTTTTAAATAACGGCTCTCCACTACTGTCTAAAGAAATAGTTACCTCATCATTTGTTATATATAAATGAAATTTTATATCGGGATCTTTTGTATCGACATCGGGCCTTTTACCAAATTTTTTTCTGAATCTATCAACTATTGTATCTTTCATTTTTAGTGCAATGTATTGAGAATGACTAAAATATTCCGAATACACAGTTGTATCTATAGCAAAGCTTTGGGAGTTATAGATATATTTCTCCCAAGGAAAATTAATAAGTTCTTTTTCAAAAATTATTTCGTTTTTAGCTCGGAATGAATGTATAGGCAATAAAATTTTAAGTGCCGTACGAAGAGAATAATTAGCTTTATATAAAAAGCCCAAATCTCCGTAGAATTCTACAGCTCTGTTTTTTATTTTTATTTTTGAGGCTCCTAATTGTTTTAGTTCCCGTGCTAATATATCTTCTAACCCGAAAAAGGTTTTAGCCTGCATTTGAAAAGATTCCTGATCAAAATCCATGATATTGTATTTCTTTGGCAAAAATAAAGAAAAGTGTTAGATTTATAAATAATAAAAGAGGTTATCTAAATTTAGATAGCCTCTTTTATTATTAATTTGTATAAATTATTCTTTTATAAATTTTAAATTTTTTACTTTTCCTTGTTCTGAAATTAATTGTATTATATAAACTCCTGTTTTTAAATTGTAAATGGCTGTTCCTGTATCTTGTGTAATATTTTTCTGAGATTTTAGTTTATTTCCATTTAAATTATATATAGAAATAGTTGCTGGATATATTAATCCTTTTATATATAGGTTATTATCTTTCACATATGGAATAAGATTTTCTTTATTTTTCTGTGATAAGGAAGCTAAGCTTGAATCTTCTCCCCAAATATCTTCCTCTAATACTACTAAAGGTAATCTATCCATATAATATTTATCATTTGTCCTTTCTATTACTTTTATTTCTTTATTTTCTTTTGTATAAGGCATAATGACATAAGTTCCGTCTTGCACTGTATTAGGTATTTTACATGTATATACAGCTCCTTTTCTACTGGTTGTTATATTTGTATAAAAATCTCCATTCGAATAGAACAAACCAATTTTAGATATTTCCTGATTACTTGTTGGCATAGATACCATAAAGTTTTTTTCTATATCTACCTGGAATATTTTATTTACCATATTAGATCCGTTTTCTTTGATATTTAACTGCATATAACTGGTAACTTGAAATGCTTCGGATGGAATATACTTTTTTGTATTAATTTTATACTGTATTGTCAGAGGTAATCGATCTATCCAAGGACTTGATGGTGCTCTTTTTACTATATTTTTTTCTCCATTTTGTTGTACTATATAAGGAACTAACATAAAGTTACCTATATAATTTTCCGGTAACTGACAAGTATAAATAAATCCATCTTGAGAAATTATGTTTAAAGGTTCTCTAAAACTTCCATCTTTAGGATTATATAATCCAAAATTTATATTTTTATTATTGGATTCACTTGTTCTTAAATAAATTTCAATGCTATCTTTTTCTTTAAAAATATATTTATTATCTTTTTTTATTATTTGTAAGTGAGAGACTATTTGGGGTAGAGCAGGATCTGTACCATTTTTTTGAACATAAAAACCTCTTATCCAACCATTAGGTAATTCTAAAAATCCAGCTGGTGGCACCTCCTGTAATCCTAATTTTTTTATATTTACTGTAGATATATCAAAATTAACAATTAACCCCGAATCCTTATATTTATTAAAATCAGAATCTTTAATATAAAGTTTATAACCTAATACTTCATCTGGTATTCGCTTTGTCCATCTAACATTAAGCCAATGATATAATGCCGGTTCGTAAACTACCTTATGGGTTAAATTATCAAAAACTATTAATCCACCTGTATTTAAACGTAATCTTGCTTGCTTATATAACCCATAGAAATCTCCTTCTAATAAACCTTCCCAAGGTCCATTTATTCTTCCACCGCCAGGCATTAAACCAAACCCATAAACATTTTTATTGGGGGCAAACCAATGACCATTATCTATATCTCCACTTTCTAAATTTACAGCGGCTGGGTTATCATTAGTTTTAGCTCCTAAATATTCTTTTATATCTTTATAAGAACCAGTACCGCACATTGCTAATAACTGATCAAACTCTGCTATACCAGGCAATACCCAGCCTGAATTTAATTGATTATTTTCGTACATCTTCCCTTTGGGTTCCCATCCTAAACCATAATATTCTCCATAATATTTATTATAATCATTAATGGAAACATTATAAGGTACTCCCCAAACACTCATATGCTTGGTTAACTGTTCTTGTGTTGCCGTATTAAATTTAGGATTATTGAAGTTCTCAGACATCCAATAGTATTCTCCAATTTTAAATGCTTTGTAATTGGCAGTAACATTTTCATTTCGAAATTCTAAATTTAGAATTTCATTTTCTCTCTGACCTTTCATGAAATGAAAAGTCATTAATATTGCAATAAATAATAAAGAATTTTTCATAAATATTTTGTTTTGATAGTTTAAATTATCTATCAAATATATATTATTTATCTTTAAATTCAATATAACAAGACAAGATATATGTCATATTAATATAAAAAAATTATTTTAATAATAAAAAAGATCCTGCAATATGCAGGATCTTTTGTTTTAATTTATTATATTGTCTATTTCTTTTTAATTTGCAACCAATCTATAGAAAAATTACATTTTTTATATTCATTTTGAACAGTAATAAAAGTTGTAGGTATTTGATTTTCAACCCATTTTTCTATAATATCGTTTTCTTTAGTTCTTTGTGCAAAATTTTTAATTCTATTATAGTCAATTTCTAAATTCATTTTATGAGCCGGTATAACATCTGTTATTTTTAATAATTTTACAACAGTTCTATTGTTATCTTTATCTTCAAAAACTTCAGACAAATCTCCTTTTCCTAGACCTGAAAGATTATATAAAATTTTTGTTGGTAATTTTATTTTTTCAAATCTATTATCTCCTGTTTGCGAATTTGACAAAACGCCTCCGTTATATTTAGTGTACTTATCATCTGAATATTTTAAGGCAGCAGCACTAAAGGTTATTTTTTCTGATTTAATTTCATCTTTAATTCCTTCTAATTTTTTGATAGCAGCATTAATTTCTTCTTTATTAGGAACTGCTGCTAATAAAATATGTCTTAGATCTAAAATTTGTCCTTTTCTTTTTTGTAAATATATAATATGATATCCGTATTCTGTTTCAAACGGATCAGAAATTTGTCCTTCTTCTAAACCAAATGCTACAGCATCAAACTCCTTTACCATTTGCCCTCTTTTGACATTCATAATCAAACCACCATTTTCTGCTGATCCGGGATCTTGTGAATATTTTTTAGCCATATCGGCAAAACTGGCTCCTTCTTGTATTTGTTTTTTTATATCATTTAATTGATCGATGAGCTCTTTTTTATGATCTTGAGACAATTCTGGATAAAGAAAAATTTGTGCATATTCAATTTCTTCATTTAGATGCGGAAATTCTTCTTGATGAGTATTATAAAAATCTTTAAGGTATTCCGGAGAAACATCTATATTATGGGTTATACTAGCCATTTTCCTTTGTGTATACATTTGATTTTTAATCATTGTTTCTAGCACATTTTTTAGTTCTCCCATAGTTTTGAACTTAAAATTTGTCAAAACATTTTGATCTGATCCGAAATAATTTCTATAACCATCTAACCGCGAATCTACTTCCCTAGAAACTTCATCATTCCCGACCGTGATAAGTGTATCTTGTTTAGCTTTGTATAAAATAAGTTTTTCTTTCATCATGGTTTCTACAAAACTGCATTTGTCCGTTACTGTTTGTCCTTCTGAACGGGCATAGTTTTCAGCGTCGTTTATATCTGATTCTGTAATAATTTCATCCCCTACTACAGCTACAATTCCATCAATTTTCCTTTCCTGAGCTACACTCAAAGTTGTTATTAAAAAAGTTATTAATATTAGTATTTTATTCATATCAAGTTTTAATATTTTACAAATTTAAACTTCTTTTTCTCAGTTTCCTCAAATTCTATAGTTTTTTCAATTATAATCCATATTTTCTTATTAAATAATCTTCCTGTAAATTATCTATATGAATTACTACTTCATTTTTTAATTGTTGCATAACTGTATCAATTTTATAATCTATATATTCATTAATAAACATGGTTTGTAGTTCTTTAAGAGTCATTTTATCATTTTTAATTATATTATTTATATATATAATTAATTTTCCGGTCTTGTAATCTGTAGTATAGATTTTTTTTAACAGTTTCTCTTCTGTGGGTAAATTAACCGATTCTCGTGTATATTTCCCTTGATTTATGATCAACAATACATTTTTTTCAGAATCTGTTTTTCCTTTAAAGTAATTACCTATTTCCTGAGTGGATTTTCCAGCATTTAACATTTGTAATACTATTTTCTCTACCTCAGAATTTAAGCAATAATATAAGGTTCCTTGTATTCTTTCTTTCCAAATTAATCTATCGGAATGTGTTTTTAGAAATTCCTGTTGCCCTTCAATATCTGCTTGAGCATCTTTGGTAATATTTTTTAAGGCAAATTTAATTAATAATTGATTTTCTAAATTATTATAGAATTCTTTATTTCTATCTATTTCATAAAAATGTGAGTTATAATAATTAATTATTGCCTGATTTTCCCATTCGTTGAGAATATATTGACTGAAATTGACTATATTGGGATATTGTTCTTTAGAAATTTGTTTTAAATGCTTTAATAATTCTTTATCTGTTAATTTAATATCATTCCCAATTAATACTAAAATTTTTTCATTTTCTAATTCCATTTTTTGAAAATTCTCGTAAGTTCCTGGAAGTGATTCTTGAAATTTTTTTATATTATAAATATCTTCTTTAAAAAAGGATTTTTGTTTTAATTCTTGAATTAAATGATCATTTAAAGTATTTACTTCAATGGTTTTTTTTAAATTTTCAAAAATTCTATTTTTTGAAGTATTATAATCCTCAAAATTATCCCTAAAAATATATTTGTATATTTTAAAACCGTCATTAGTTTTTATTGGAGGAAAAACTGTAGGTTCATTAACATTTTTCACATAATTATATAGAGTATCATTGTTTATATCTGTATAAAAACTATTTTCTTTATCCGTATGTTTTGAATATTTGTTTTTGGCTTCTAAAAAATCTTCTGGATTTTTAATTTTGCTGTATATTAGATCTGCCTCATTTTTGCCATTCTCAGATGAATTATTAATATATATTTCATCTAATACAACATTTCCTAAATATTGCCTCTCCTCACTTACCAAAATAAAATATATTTTTCCATCTATTGCTTTAAATATTGTCGTATGATTTAAAGGAGCATTATAAATTGCGTCCATTAAAGGTTTTTCAAGTGAAAAAACATCTATATAAACTGGTTTTTTATATTTTTGTATTGTTGAATATTTTTCTACTTCCTTCTCAAAAATATATATGTTATTATTTATTTGTTTCAATAAAGTATTAATATATTTATCAATATTTTTTTCATTTAATAATTCTTTTTTTAAAAGTAATAATTGTACTTTCCTTTCTGTTTTTAATTTTTTATAATAATCTCTTAAAAGTGGTTCTACTATTTCTTGAGAATAGTAAATGCTATCTTTAAACTTTTCTGATTCTTTTTTAAGCTGTAATAAGTATTCAGTAGAATTATTTATTCTTTTTTGAATAGAATATTGTTTTAATAAATTAAAATCAATAAAGTTTTTTATAGATTCCTTGACGCCTATTTGTTTTAAATTATTATTTTGAGTTTTCTCAAAATAATCTGTATAAATAGTATCTTTATTAATAGTCATTAATATTGATTGACAGTAATGTATTTGACTACTAAAAAAAATAAAATATAAAATTAT
Organism: Apibacter adventoris; assembly: GCF_002964965.1. Classification (NCBI taxonomy): domain Bacteria; kingdom Pseudomonadati; phylum Bacteroidota; class Flavobacteriia; order Flavobacteriales; family Weeksellaceae; genus Apibacter; species Apibacter adventoris. The sequence continues at coordinate 238,681 of NZ_PSZN01000019.1, read as the reverse complement.
TAGTTTTTTCACTCTGAAGATTTTTCACAAAATTATAAAGAATTTATTTGTTTTTCTATGGATAAAAAGTGAGATAAATCTTAAGAAAATTCTTGAAAAAATTTAACATATCATAATGATTCAAAATTATATGTTCTTTTAGTTATCCATTTATAATAAATAATGTATGTTAATTTATTTTAAAGATCTAATTGCTGCTTCCTGTGCATGTATTAAAGTAGTATCAAATAAAGGAATCATTGTATCATTTTGTTGGATCAATAAACCAATTTCTGTACATCCTAAAATAACACCTTGAATACCTAAATTGCAAAGTTTATTTATAATATCTAAACAGATTTTTTTAGAATTCGATTTAATAATACCCAAACATAATTCCTTAAAAATTATATCATTAATTTTCCGTCGATCTTGTTTTTCTGGTATCAAAACATCAATTCCATGATCAATTATAACCTTTTTATAAAAATCTTGCTCCATAGTGTAACAAGTGCCTAATAAAGCAACTTTTTTAATATTTTTATTTTTTAAAGCTTTAACTGTCATTTCAGCAATATGTAAAATAGGTATATTAAGATATGGAAGCATGTCGGGCACAACTTTATGCATAGTATTTGTACAAATAACAATAAAATCTGCCCCTGCTTTTTGTAAGCTAAGTGCTGCTTGAATTAAAATATCAGCACTTTTTTTCCAATTATTATTAGATTGACAATATTCTATTTCATGAAAATCAACACTATACAAAATACATTGGGCTGAATGTAATCCTCCTAATTGTTTTTTCACAACCTGATTAATAGTTTGATAGTATGTTACTGTACTCTCCCAACTCATTCCTCCAATTAAACCAATTGTTCTCATATTAAAAAATCTTCTTTTTTATTTTTTGTAATATTATAATACATCTATAAAATTATAACGAGAGAATAGTTATTTAATTTTATAATCATTTCATTACCTTTAATTAATCTATTTTTTTAATTTAAAAAATTGTAATAATAATAATAATAATAATAATAATATTTATTTTTTATGAAAAATTTATAAAAGATGTTGTTATAATATTCATTCTATTATTCTTATGATGGGAAATTTAAATTTAATAATGAATCTTATTTATAATATAAGATATTAGTTTAATTAATGATCTCTTTTTTTGTTTGCTATAATAATTACTAGTATAATTAATACTAAATTCAATAATAGGATTTTTTATAAATTTAGCATAAAAAAGTCTCATTATATTTATTTTTTATAAAAAAAAGGAAAACTATAATTTAGTTTTCCTTTTTGTAATAATATTTCGATAAAATTATAAGTCTATAGCTTCTCCATAAGCATCTTCGGTAGCTCCTTTAAATGCTTCTGATAATGTAGGATGTGGATGTATAGTAGTTAAAATTTCATGAGCTGTAGATTCCAAACGTCTTACGGCTACAGCCTCTGCAATCATATCCGTTACACCATTTCCTACCATGTGGCATCCTAATAACTCACCATATTTAGCATCATAAATTACCTTAATAAATCCGTCTACATCTCCGTTAGCTGTAGCTTTTCCCGAGGCAGCAAAAGGAAATTTACCGATTTTTAATTCATAACCTGCTTCTTTTGCTTTTTTCTCTGTCAATCCAACAGATGCTATTTCCGGAGAGCAATATGTGCATCCCGGAATATTTTCATAATTTATAGGTTCTACATTTATCCCTTTTATTTTTTCAACACAAAGAATTCCTTCTGCCGATGCTACATGTGCAAGTGCAGGGCCTGGTATAACATCTCCTATAGCATAATAGCCAGATACATTAGTTCTATAATAATCATCTACTAAAATTCTACCTTTATCTGTTGCAACCCCTACATCTTCTAAGCCTAGATTTTCAATATTTGCAGAGATTCCTACGGCTGATAGTAAAATATCGGCTTCAAGTGTAACTTCTCCTGAAGATGTTTTCACGAATGCTTTTACACCCTCTCCTGTTGTATCCACTTTTTCTACAGAAGCATTGGTCATTATCTCTATTCCATGTTTTTTTAATGATTTTTCTAAATGTTTAGATGTTTCTTCATCTTCCACAGGAACAATATTTGGCATAAATTCAACTACTTTTACTTGGGTGCCCATAGTTGAATAAAAATAAGCAAATTCAATACCTATGGCCCCTGAACCTACCACAATCATAGATTTAGGTTGTTGGCTAAGTGTTAATGCTTCTCTATATCCAATAATTTTTTTACCATCCTGTGGTAAATTAGGTAACTCTCTAGACCTTGCGCCGGTAGCAATTATTATATGTTGAGCAGAATATTCTGTAATTTTTCCTTCTGCATTTGTTACTTCTATTTTCTTACCTGTTTTTACTTTCGCATTTCCTGTAATAACATCTATCTTATTTTTTTTCATTAAAAAAGCTACTCCTTTATTCATCTTATCAGATACTCCTCTACTTCTTTTTATAATATTGGCAAAATCAAAAGTAGCTTCCGATTTATTTAATCCGAAATCTTCTGCATGATTAATATAATCAAATACGTGAGCACTTTTAAGTAATGCTTTAGTTGGTATACATCCCCAATTTAAACAAATGCCTCCTAATTTTTCACGTTCTACTACTGCTGTTTTAAAACCTAATTGTGATGCTCTAATAGCCGTAACATATCCCCCTGGACCGCTACCAATAACTATAATATCATAATTCATTTGTCAAATATTTTTAGATAACAAAAATACTACTTTTTTATAAAAAAATAGTTCTGAATAAGATTCAAATAAAAAATTTTATCTTATTTTTGTCATAAAATTAAACTTAAAAAATGGAGCAAACAAATTATCCTCAGAATACAGATTCCGATAGTGGAATTACTTCAAGTTCAAATCCTCAAAAAGAAAATAAAAAAATTATAGCTGGAATTTTAGGGATTCTTTTTGGTTCTTTGGGAATTCATAAATTTATTTTAGGCTATAATAAAGAAGGTCTTATTATGCTATTAGTTTCCATTCTCACTTGTGGATTAGGTTCTGCAATTATGGGACCTATTGGGCTAATTGAAGGAATAATTTATTTAACAAAATCCGATGAAGATTTTTATTATACCTATCAAGTGAATCACAAAGGCTGGTTTTAAAAAACATTTTTTCAGAATTCAAAGTATATTCTACATTACAATATCTAGAAAAAAGTTACTTTATTGATAAATAAAAAAATCACATAATAACATATGTGATTTTTTTTAGTTGTAGCCCCAGCGAGAATCGAACTCACATCTAAAGTTTAGGAAACTTTTGTTCTATCCATTGAACTATGAGGCCATTTTTAAAATGCTTTGCAAAAATATAAAAACTATTGAAATAATCATAATATAAATTTATTCCATAACTTTACAAAACAGGGGGCTCCTTTTCTTATTAATTTTGTATTATTTTAAACATATTAAAATGAGCCCTATAAAAAACGTTCAAAAAAATATTATCTATATACCTTTAGAAAATGTTGATAGTGAACATTGTGCTTTAATAGTAAATAAAGGTTTAGATACAGTAAAAGAAATTCAATCACATACTATAGAACTAAACAATAATCGTGTAAAAATACATGCTGAAGATACTGCTTCTGTAATTCCTCTAGTAGTAAAAGAAATAAGGAATTTAGGATATGATGTACCTACTATAAAAAAAACATATCCTATAATGAATTTAAGTTGTGCTTCTTGTGCAAACAGTAGTCAGAATGTTTTAAAGCAACAAACAGGAGTTGTCAGCGCCTCAGTTAATTATGCCAATGCATCTGTCAATGTAGAATATATACCATCATTAATAAACCCAGAAGAATTAAAAAAATCTCTACAAGAAATTGGATATGATTTGATGATCGATGAAAGTGATGAATCTAAAGACTCATTAGATGATATACAAAGACAACATTTCATAACATTAAAAAGAAAAACATGGGGAGCTCTTCTGCTCTCTATTCCACTTGTACTTATTGGAATGATCCCCTTTTTTATGCACCAAAGTTGGGCTAATTACCTTATGTGGTTATTGGCAACCCCTGTGGTTTTTATTTTTGGTAAACAATTTTTTATTGGTGCTTATAAACAGGCAAAACATCATTCTGCCAATATGGATACTTTAGTGGCAGTTAGTACCGGAATTGCATATATATTTAGTGTATTTAACACTCTATTTCCCTCTTTTTGGCTTAATCGTGGGTTAAAACCTCATGTATATTTTGAAGCTTCTGCAGTAATTATTACCTTTATTCTTATTGGTAAAGTTTTAGAACAAACAGCCAAAGGGAATACTTCTTCTGCCATAAAAAAATTAATTGGGTTACAGCCTAAGACTGTTACAATTATTCATCATGAAAAACATGAAATGGAAATTCCGATAAAAAATATACAAAAGAATATGATTGTTTTAGTGAAACCCGGTGAAAAAATAGCTGTAGATGGTGAGGTACTAACCGGAAACTCTTTTGTTGATGAAAGTATGATAAGTGGAGAACCTATTCCTGTTGAAAAATCTAAGGGAAATAAAGTATTTGCAGGCACTATAAATCAAAAAGGAAGTTTCCAATTTAAGGCCGAAAAAGTTGGTAGTGATACCCTACTTTCTCAAATCATAAAAACCGTGCAAGAAGCTCAAGGGAGTAAAGCTCCTGTTCAAAAATTAGTAGATAAAATTGCCGGAATATTTGTACCTATAGTTTTTTCTATAGCTTTTTTAACATTATTGATTTGGATTATTTTAGGAGGAAATCAAGGTTTTATTTTTGGTATACAATGCTTTGTCACTGTCTTAGTTATTGCTTGTCCCTGTGCTTTAGGATTAGCTACTCCCACAGCTATTATGGTTGGTGTAGGCAAAGGCGCTCAAGAAGGTATTTTAATTAAGGATGCAGAAAGTTTAGAAACTGCTAAAAAAACTAATACCATTATTTTGGATAAAACCGGCACAATTACTGAAGGAAAACCTACCGTAGATTCTATAGAATGGTTTACAGAAACAAATCAAAGTCTTTCCGATATTTTATATAGTATAGAAAAATCTTCAGAACATCCACTAGCAGAAGCTATTGTAAATAGTATCCGTAATAAAGCAAAATTTTTATCGACTATACAGATTGAAAACATTACAGGAAAAGGAATTTTAGGTAACTTTAATAATCAAAAATTTTATATTGGCAATCCTTCTTTCATTAATGAAAAAAACATTTATATTACAGAATCTATTCAAAGTTATATTAGTTCAAAGTTATCTCAAGCTAAAACTGTACTTGTATTTACAAATGATTCACAGGTTCTTTCTGTTATTTCTATATCTGATGCAATAAAAGCTTCTTCCAAAGAGGCTATAAAACAAATTAAAAATTTAGGCATTGAAATCTATATGTTAACAGGTGATAATCACGAAACAGCAAAATTAGTTGCAGAAAAAGTTGGAATTACACATTTTAAGTCTGAAGTTTCTCCTCAAGAAAAAATTGACTTTGTAAAACAACTTCAAAATTCTTCCAAAAATAAAAACATTATAGCAATGATTGGAGACGGAATTAATGACAGTGCTGCTTTGGCTCAGGCAGATGTAAGTATCGCTATGGGGAAAGGTTCGGATATTGCTATTGATGTTGCTAAAATGACTATCATTTCAGGTGATTTATTAAAAGTTCCTCAAGCTATTCGTTTATCTAAACAGACAGTAGCTACTATTAAGCAAAATTTGTTTTGGGCTTTTATATATAATATCATTGGAATTCCTATCGCTGCTGGAGTTTTATATTCTGTAAACGGTTTTTTACTCAACCCGATGCTTGCTAGTGCTGCTATGGCTTTAAGTAGTGTAAGTGTTGTTTGCAACAGTATTTTATTAAAATTTAAAAAATAAAATTCCATAAAAAAAGCCTCCGTTTAAAGAAGGGAGGCTTTCTGACGCTAAAAAGATCTTTTATGTTTGAAAATTTAATTTTATCCTTTTTTATATAACAAAATTACAAACAAACAATTGTATTATTTTACGGAAATCCGTAATTAAATCAATATTTTTAATTATTTTAATATTTTTATTTTTATATTGAGACAAAATAATTGTTTTTTATATAAAATAAACAATATATAAAATAAGTGTAAAACCAATACAAATAAATAAAATAATTTATGTAAATAATAAATCTTATTAATTTTAGATCTGATTAATTAAAAGATTATTCTGTATTTTTTTCATTATTTTTTTTAGTAAAAAAATGCTTATATTATTATTACCATAATGCTAAAGGAATTTTTTTATCAGGAGGTGGAAATAGCTTATCCAGTAATTCTAGATCTTGCGAAGAGAGTTTAATAGATAAACTTTCATAGTTTTCTTTAACATGAGCAACAGAACCTGCTTTGGGTATAGCTATTAGACCCTGATTTCTCATTGTCCAAGCTAAAGCTATTTGCACGGAAGTTGCTTGGTGTTTTTGAGCTATTTCTTTCAGAAGTTTATTTTCTACCAAATTTCCTTCACCAATAGGCGAATAGGCAATAACAGGCATATTTTTATTTTTAGCCCAAGGTAATAAATCAAATTCTATTCCTCTGGTTTGTAGATTATATGCTACCTGATCTACCGCACATGTATTTCCTTGAGGCAGAGCAAAAAACTCCTCCATTTCGGAAACATCCATATTACTAACTCCCCACTGTTTTATTTTACCTTCTCGTTGAAGTTTAATCATAGCTGATACAGTTTCATTAAAGGGATAACTTCCTTGCCAATGTAGTAAGTATAAATCTAAATAATCGGTTTTTAACTTTTTTAAGCTTCTTTCACAAGCCTGTATTGTACCTTGTAGGCTAGCATTGCTAGGTAAGACTTTACTAATTAGAAATACTTTATCCCTTAATCCTTTTATTGCCTCACCGACTAGCTCTTCATTATCATACATTTCTGCAGTATCCAATACTTTTAATCCTAAATCTATACCTACTTGTAATGCGGTTATTTCTTCTATTTTTTTTAAAGAATTTTTACCCATGTGCCATGTACCTTGTCCTAAAGCTGATACCTGTTGACCATTACGAAAAGTTACTGTTTTTTGTTTCATATATAAATTTAATCATATAATTTTAAAATGATATAAAATTTAAAATAATATTTTAAATTTTTTAAAAGTGTAAATGATCAGTATCTTCCCATTATATAATTCTTTAACTATTATGCTTGCCCATTGATTAGTATTTTTTACTAAATTCTTTAGAATGTACCTAATCTCTAGTTATAAAAAGCAATGAATGTAGTAAAATTGTTTCAATATCCTAGAATGTATAAAATACAAAAACTTTACATTGCTAGAAGCCATTGGTTTAGCTTTTTTCTATTAAGCACAATTTATCAATTATAGAATATTTATAAAACAAAAATATTTTGTAAAATTGACTTTTAAAGAGTTACTAAATATAATTTTTATAGTAAATAAGCAACTTATTTTCAATTAATTAATTTCAATATTTAAAAAAGATTTTCGACTTTTTATTATTTTAAAAGAATGAAATTAAAATTTTTTTATCTAAAATATAAAGAGAAATTTAACACAAATCATTAAAATAGAAAGTATATAAACTCAAAAAAGACTTATAAATATTTATTTATAAGTCTTTAGCAGAGAGGAAGGGATTCGAACCCTCGATACGGTTACCCGTATACTACCTTTCCAGGGTAGCCTCTTCAACCACTCGAGCACCTCTCTGTAATGGTTTGCAAATGTACATATTTTTTTATTATTTAAAAATAATTTTGCTATACAGAAATTTCTCCAGCCCAACTTTTTTCAAATTCACATTTGATTTGTTGAGAAGTATAATTATTTTTTCCTAATATGCACATGGGTTTTGTAATTGCGGCTTCAACTGTAATATCATATCCGTTTATTACCTCTAATTCACTAAAAATCAAACTGTTTTGATACTTACCTAAATTTACACTACCTCTGATACATTGTGTTATAATTACTAATTCTTTTCCAAATTCTTTAGCTTTTGCTATTGATTGAAGGGTATGCGTATCTGAAGGTATATTTTCTGATCCGAAAGTTCTTAACACAATTCCTTTAATATGAGGATTAGCTATCATAGCGTCTAAATATTCTTTTCTTTTGCCGGGAAAAAATGTGAAAATATTTACTTTATCTTCTATATTCAAATTAACCTGAAGTTCTGTCTTAGATTTTAATAGATTATCAGGAAATATTCCTAAATTTACTCCTGATTCTCCTAACTTAGGGTAATTTGGTGATATAAATGCATCAAAATGTTCTGCTGAAAATTTAGTGGTTTGATTTGCTCTGTAAAGTTTATGTTCAAAATATAAACATACCTCACGAATTGCCGGAACATTTTCTAAATATAAACTTGCATAGTAAATAGAGGTTATAAAATTTTCTTTTGAATCTGTTCTTAACTTTCTTATAGGTAATTGAGATCCTGTAAAAATTATAGATTTTTGTAATCCTTGTAACATAAAAACTTAGTGCTGAAGAAGTATACGACATAGTATCTGTTCCATGTAGAACTACAAAACCATCATATTTCATATATTTCTCTATTATAATATTTGCTAACCTCTTCCATTCTTTGGGAGGTAATATCAGAAGAATCCATGGGTGTTTCAAATTCTATAAAATCTATTGAAACTTCCAACCATTTAATTTCGGGAATATGATCTAAAATATGATTAAAATCAAAAGGTTGTAATACTCCGGTTCCATATTTTTTTACCATTCCTATAGTATCTCCGGTATAAATAATTAAAACCTGTTTTTTCATATTAATTTTTAGATTTTAACTTTGCAATTTATGAAAATATTAACATCTAAAATTCTTATTTTTGAGACATGATTCAAAAAGATTTTCAAAATAATTTAAAACTATATGAATATCTTAAGGATTTTATTACTCCTGAAAAATTACAAAAGATTGAGAATCTAGTAAATGAAAGAAGTAATTTTATAGTTCCAGTAATGGAAGATATTTATCAATTTAGAAATGCAGGTGCTATAGTCAGAAGTATGGAAGCTTTTGGATTTCAAACCTTATATGCTTTGGAAAACCGAAATTCTTTTATTCCTGAGAGTTCTGTTTCCAGAGGTGCTGATAAATGGATAGATATTCATTTTATGCAATCCAATATTGATTCATTAAAGAAAATTAAGGATAAAGGGTATTTAATTGCATCAATTTCACCTGAAAAAACAGCTATAAATATTCAAAATTATATTCCTAATCAACCTACAGCAGTTATATTTGGAACAGAATTTAGGGGTATCAGTAAAGATTTTTTAGATTTTTCTGATGTTTGTATTCAAATACCCATGTTAGGATTTACAGAAAGTCTTAATGTTTCTGTTGCTGCAGGGATCTGTTTCTATGAGATGAGAAACAAATTGGAAAAAAGTAACTTAAACTGGAAACTAACCCAACAAGAAAAATTGAATTTAAAAATAAAATGGGCAATAAATTCTGTAAGTTCCGGAGAAGAAATTGCTAAGCATTATTTAAAAAATGTGAAAATATGAAAAAAAGATTGATTGCAAGTATAAGTTTTTTATATGTTTTATTTCTACATGCTCAAAATATTCAAGAAATGACTTATACAGAAAATGATAAAACTATGGATGCTTTTGGGTTTTCTAATCCTATCTGTAATAAAGAGGTTTTGGTTAATAACTGGAAAACATTTATTAAGAAACAAAATGGGAAAATCAAAGGAGGTATTGTTAATAAAGTTAAAGGTACAAATATTAAATTTTCATCTTCAGGAGAGGAATGGAATGGAAATTTTGCCTACAGTTACAATGAGGACAATACTATGACTATATTTACTTCTTTTCAAAATATACAGGGAGACTTTTTAACAGCCGAAAGTTCCAAAGAGGAATTGAAACCTGCGGTAATAGCTTTAGAAAAATTCCGTCTCAATATCCTTAAATCCTGTTACTCAGATGATTTAAATAATGCAAAAACATATAGTCTTTCTTTAAATAAGCAAAAAATAAGAAATTTAGATAATATTAAATTTTTAGAAGGTGCTATACGAAAAGATAGTCAAAGGATAGAAGTTTCTAATTCTGAAGATTTATCTGATAAAGAAATTACCAAATTATCTAAAATAAAAAATAATATAGAAATTAATAAATCTGATATACAGAACCTTACCGAACGTAATAAATCTTTGGATGAAGAAATACAGGCGCAACAATTAGTAATATCTGATTTTCAAAGTAAAATTAAAGCATTGGATGAATTAAATAATAATACTTCTGATTCAATTAATGATATAGAAGAAAATAATTTTTCCAAAGACATGAATATTAATGAAGAAGTTGATAATATTAACGAAGATAATAAAAATGTTCATGATGAATATCAAAAAAAATTATTTGATAAATAAATATGTTTTATATGTGAAAATATTATAATAGTTGTAAATTTTTTATATATAATATTATTTATCTCAGCTAAGGAAAAAAGTTTCAAAATATAAGATTAATAATTTTTTTAATACTCCTCTATTTGTGAAATAAATGGAATTAGTTTATATTTATTACAAATTATGTTAATAAAATTATAGATATAATATTTTCAATTTATCAAATGCAATAAATATTATAATAAAAAAACTCTCTTTATATAAGAGAGTTTTTTTATTATTTTGAATTTTATATTTCTTTATGCATCTATATTAGCATAAGCGGCATTTTTTTCTATAAATTCTCTACGAGGTGGTACATCGTCTCCCATCAACATAGAAAATATACGATCTGCTTCTGATGCATTATTTATTGTAACCTGACGTAAAGTTCTTCGTTCCGGATTCATAGTTGTATCCCATAGCTGTTCTGCATTCATTTCTCCTAACCCTTTATATCTTTGTACTGTAAATCCTTTTCCTTGGGCATTAGCTAGTTGCGTTGCTATTTCTTCTCTATGTTTATCATCCCATGCATAATATTCTTTATTTCCTTTCTTTAATAAATATAAAGGCGGGGTAGCTATATAAATATATCCTCTTTCAATCATTTCTTTCATATAACGGAAAAAGAATGTTAATATTAGAGTTGTAATATGGGAACCGTCGACATCTGCATCTGTCATAATAACTACTTTATGATATCTTAGTTTTGATAGATTTAACTCCTTTGAATCTTCTTCAGTGCCAACGGAAACTCCTAATGCTGTATATATGTTTTTTATTTCTTCACTTTCAAAAACTTTATAGCTCATGGCTTTCTCTACATTTAAAATTTTACCCCTTAGTGGTAAAATAGCTTGAAACATACGATCACGCCCTTGTTTAGCTGTTCCTCCAGCTGAATCTCCTTCGACTAAAAATAATTCACTTTCTTCTGCATTACGAGAGGAACAATCAGCTAATTTACCAGGAAGTCCGCTTCCTCCCATGGGAGATTTTCTCTGAACTAGTTCTCGAGCCTTTTTGGCAGCTTGTCTTGCTTTGGCTGCTAATAATACTTTTTGTACAATTTGTTTAGCTTCATTAGGATGTTCCTCTAAATAATTAGTTAACATCTCCGAAACAATTTTATCTACAGCTGAACTAACTTCAGAATTTCCTAGTTTCGTTTTAGTTTGTCCCTCAAACTGAGGTTCCATAACTTTTACTGAAACAACTGCTGTTAATCCTTCCCTAAAATCATCTCCTGTAATTTCAACTTTTTCTTTTGCTAAATTTATATTTTCATCTGCATACTTCTTTAAAGTTCGGGTTAAAGCTCTTCTGAAGCCCGTAAGATGGGTTCCACCCTCATGGGTATTAATATTATTTACATATGAATGTATATTTTCAGTATAAGAAGTATTATACCTCATAGCCACTTCTACAGGAACATTATCCACTTCACCTTCCATATGTATAATTTCTTCCATTAAAGGTTCCCTATTGCCATCTATAAATTCTACAAATTCTTCTAATCCTCTTTCTGAATAAAAAGTATCTGATTTGGGATTTCCATCTTCATCTATTTCACGCAGATCTGAAAGGTTTATAGTTATTCCTTTATTTAAAAAAGAAAGTTCTCTTAATCTTGCTGCTAAAGTATCATAGTTATATTCTGTATCATTAAAAATTGTAGCATCCGGTGTAAATGTTACAAATGTTCCTGTATGATCGGAAGTTCCTACAACTTCTACAGGTGCTAATGCTACTCCTTTAGAATACACTTGTTTATATTGTTTCCCGTCTCTGTTTACAATAGCTATCAATTCTGTAGATAATGCATTTACACAGGAAACCCCTACTCCATGTAATCCTCCAGAAACCTTATAAGAATCTTTATCAAACTTACCACCCGCACCTATTTTAGTCATAACCAGTTCTAATGCCGAAAGTCCGGTTTTGGTATTTATATCTACAGGTATTCCCCGTCCATTATCTTTTACGGTAATAGAATTATCTTTTTCAATAATTACGTCGATTCGATCACAATAACCAGCTAATGCTTCATCAATGGAATTATCAACAACTTCATATACTAAATGGTGTAGACCTCTAAGTCCTACATCTCCAATGTACATTGATGGACGCATTCTAACGTGTTCAATTCCTTCTAATGCTTGAATACTATCAGCTGTATATTTTTTTTCACTCATATTATTATAATATCAATTCTTTATTTAACTGAAACAGTTAACTACAAAAATACAATATTTTATTGTATTTCTCTATGAACTAAATGCAAAATGTTTCTTTATTTTTTACATTTTCTATATTATATTACAAACAAAAAAATCGGATAATGATATCCGATTTTTTTGTTTTATACAGGTTTGAATTAAATTTCAGAGTATGTTTTTATTAATGCACTAAAATCTTCTATATTAAGTGATGCTCCTCCTATTAATCCTCCATCTACATCGGGTTTAGAAAAAATTTCTTTAGCATTCGAAGGTTTCACACTTCCACCATATAATATTGATACAGAATCGGCTACTTCTTTCCCATATTTATCTGCTATTAAACTTCTGATATATGCATGTATTTCCTGAGCCTGTTCTGGAGTAGCTGTTTCTCCTGTTCCTATAGCCCAAACCGGCTCATAGGCAATAACTACTTTACTAATTTCTTCTGCTGAAAGATTAAATAAGGCCACTTCTGTTTGTCTTTTTACAACTTCAAAATGTTTTCCTGCTTTTCTTTCTTCCAATACTTCTCCATTACAGAACATAGGTGTTAATCCATTCTCTAATGCTATTTTAACTTTAGCTCCTATTTGTTCATCGGTTTCTTTATGATACTGTCTTCTTTCGGAATGTCCTATAATCGATCCATCAACATGAAGAGAAGTTAGCATCTCTGCAGACACTTCTCCAGTATAGGCTCCTGATTTATGTTCAGAGATATCTTCAGAAAATATTTTAAAATTTTTATGTTGAGCCTTAGCGTTTTCTAAATAAACAAAAGGAATCCCAGCTATCACTTCACATTTAGGTGAATTTGCTTGTAAATATTTGTCTATTTCTGATAATAATAATTGTGCTTCTGGTAGAGTTTTATTCATTTTCCAGTTACCTGCTACGATTTTTTTTCTCATAATTATACTATTTATCTATAATTTTTCAATTTGTTTTATAGTAGGTAGATCATTTACATGATATTTAGCTACTACTATTCCTTTTTTTAAGATCATTAATCCTATTACACTTCTATTAATTGTTTTTAAAGTAGTAGGATCTGTTATACATGATTTAATAGGCATCATAATCTTCGGATCATTAGTAGCCACTACAAAATTAATATTTTTTTGCATCAGCTCATTAGTGATTTTTCTCAACTTTGCTTTTTCTATAATGCTTAATTTATGAGCATAGGGAATTGTAAATACTAAAAACTTGTCTGAATTTACTACTTCTTTTGCTCTATCAAAACCGTCACATTCTATGTAAAAATCATGAACTGAAGGCAATACTGCTTCTTTAATTATTTTTTGATCCGTTTTTATTATATGCCATAAAGTATCTTCCCAAATGCCACTATTCATGTATTCTTCTGAAGAAACTTTTTTTTGTTTTTTATCCTTACTATTTTCCATAGTATAAATTATAGAAATTTCTGGAGGAATACCATCATTCATTTCTTTTTTTAAATCTTTACCTATGGCATAGGGTCTAAAATCGATAAGAGGTAAATGTGCTATTCCCATATATGCTATCCAACAGCAAAAAACAAAAGATATTATAACTAATGTAATTCTTATTTTTGATGGAAATACAGGTTTTATATATTTTAAACCTAAAACCAATATTATTATAAATAACAATAATATTATATCTTTATAAAAAGAAAACCAAGGTTTAAGTTTCAATGCATCACCAAAACACCCACAATCAGTAACTTTATTAAAATATGCTGAATAAAATGTTAAAAATGAAAAAAATATAATAAGTGATAAAAGTGCATATACAGTAAATTTTTTACATATTCCCAGAAGTAATAACAATCCTAACATAACTTCAGCGATTACAAAAAATATAGATAATGGCAAAGCCAAATTTTCTAAAAAAGAAATATTAAAAACTCCTTCTCCAAAATACTCTTCCAGTTTATATGAAAAACCTATGGGATCTATTGTTTTTACGATTCCAGAAATTATAAAAATGATCCCCACAATAACTCTAAAAAAATTTGTAACGTATTTCATATAACATCTTTCTAGGAATTATAGTTTAATAAAATTAATGCAAAAACTGCATAATTCACAATGTCATAATAATTAGCATCTAAACCTTCTGAAACTAGAGTTTTACCTTCATTATTTTCAATTTGTTTTATTCGTAACAATTTTTGAAGAATTAAATCCGTAATTGAACTAACCCTCATATCTCGCCAAACTTCTCCATAATCATGATTCTTTTTTTGCATTAAATCTTTAGCCTCATTTACTTTTTTTTCGTATAGTTTTATTGCTTCTTCTGTATTTAAATCCGGTTGTTCTGCTATACCTTTTTCCATTTGAATTAATGACATAACAGAATAATTAATTATGGCAATAAACTCTCCATCAACATTTTCAGGTACTTTTTGTTCTCCTTTTTCTTGTAAAGTTCTTATCCTACTAACTTTGATATATATCTGGTCAGTCAAAGATGGAAGTCTTAAAATTCTCCATGCCGAGCCATAATCTAACATTTTATTCTTAAATAATTTTTTACAGCTAGAAATAACATTATCAAATTGTTGAGAAGTATCTTTCATATTTTTATAATTCTTAGCAAAAATACTATTATTTAATTAATATATTTTCTTATTAAAAATTTTATCTGAAAATGTAATATAATATATTAGTTAAACATATTGCAAATGAAGAAAGTATAAGCATTATAAATTTCTATTAATTTGTAAATAAATATTTCATATGTTTTTAAAAAATATATCCCTCATATTTAAAAAAATAAATAATAGACAACATATAAATTATTTTTTTGCTTAAAGAATAATTTTATTTGTACATATAAGTAATTAAAATTATAAATACAACAGAGTTTACATTTAAATTTCAATTCCTACTGGTTACAACTGAAGTATTAGAAAAATCAATAAAAAATAAGATTATATATTTGTCATATTTAATTTTGTATAAATTATATTTTATATGACTATCAACGTAAATGGAGAGCTAATAGATTTTTCAGAGCCTAAAATTGCCGGAATCTTAAATCTAACTGAAGATTCTTTTTATGATGGAGGCAAATATTCTTCTATGGATAAAGCTTTAAAACAAACGGAAAAATTAATTATAGATGGGGCTGATTTTATAGATATAGGTGGTCAATCTACACGTCCTGGTGCTGATTTTTTATCTGCTGAAGTAGAATTAAAAAGAATAATTCCTGTTCTTAGACAAATAAAAAAAGAATTTCCAGATTCTAAGATTTCCGTAGACACTTTTTGGTCAAAAGTAGCGGAAGAAACAGTCAATGAAGGCGCAGGAATGATAAATGATATTTCCGGTGGAAATATTGATGAAAATATGTTTTCAACTATAGGGCGTTTGAAAGTTCCTTATGTTCTTATGCACATGAAAGGGACTCCTAAAACTATGTCTCAACAAACTAATTACAAAGATCTTATATTAGACATAAATTATTTCTTTTCAGAAAAGATAAACGAATTAAAAGAATTGGGTGTTAATGATATTCTTTTAGATCCGGGATTTGGATTTAGCAAAACTTTGGAACAAAACTATGAAATAATGAAAAACCTGGACAAATTCGCTATCTTCAATCTTCCTTTATATGTAGGTATATCCCGTAAAGGAATGATATATAAATTATTAAATACCACTGCCCAGAAAATTCTTACCCCAACTTCTGCTTTACATTTGTATGCTTTAGAACATGGAGCTCATTTACTCCGGGTTCATGATGTAAAAGAAGCAAAAGAAATAATAAAATTATGGGAAATGTTGAGATAGTTTTAAAAATATTTATAATTTTATTACCTCATTTTTTGTATGCAAAATTCAGAAATTATTTTGGTAAATATTACAGGGGCAGATAAACCTGGTATTACTAGTGCTTTAACTCATATATTAGGAAAATATAACGCTAAAATTTTAGATATAGGACAAGCTAATATCCACCATTCACTATCTTTAGCTTTAATTTTTATGTCTAAAAATGGAAATTCAGGAAATATTCTGAAAGAAATACTTTTTAAGGCTAATGAATTAAATATTAATGTACGTTTTTCTGCATTAACGCAACAGGAATATTCTGATTGGGTAAAAGTACAGGGAAAAAATCGCTATATAATTCATATTTTAGGAAAAGAGTTAAATGCAAATCAAATTTCTATTGTTTCCGAAGTTCTACTTAAATTTAAACTAAACATTGAAAGAATAATTCGTCTTACTCAGAGAATCCCTTTAAATAAACAAATTAATCGTACTTGTTTTGAATTTGCCGTAAGAGGAAATCTTACTAATATAAGAGAAATTCAAAAAAAATTTTTAATCATCTCTTCTGAATTAAATATTGATATAGCTTTGCAAGAGGAAAATAAATATCGGAGAATGCGTAGATTAATCTGTTTTGATATGGACTCTACTTTAATTCAGACCGAGGTAATTGATGAATTAGCGGAAAAAGCAGGAGTTGGCAAAGAAGTAAAAGCTATTACGGAATCCGCTATGAATGGTGAAATTGATTTTTGTGAAAGTTTTAAAAGGCGTATAAAGCTATTAAAAGGTTTAGACCAGTCAATATTAGAAAAAATAGCAAAAAAACTTCCTATAACTGAAGGGTTAGAAAGACTAATGATTATTCTTAAAAAAAGTGGTTATAAAACTGCTATAATATCTGGTGGTTTTACTTATTTCGGAAATTATTTAAAAGAAAAGTTTGGTTTTGATTATGTTTTTGCTAATACTTTAGATATTGTTGATGGTAAGTTAACTGGAAAATATATAGGTGACATAGTTGATGGCAAAAAGAAAGCTGAATATCTAAAATTTTTAGCTCAAAAAGAAAATATTGATATTCAACAAACAGTAGCTGTAGGAGATGGTGCCAATGATTTACCTATGCTTTCTATTGCCGGATTAGGTATCGCTTTTCATGCAAAAAAAACAGTTAAAGAAAATGCAAAACATTCACTTTCTACAATTGGATTAGATGGAATTTTATATTTTTTAGGATACAAAGATTCCTCAGAAGATATAGAAATGTTAAACATATCTTGAAAAAGATTTTTTACTGATTTACTCCGGACATTTCTTTGCCATCTCCCGATTTTAACCTTCGGAATATAAATGTAGATAGGATTGTTATCAACCCTAAAACAATAAAGGTTGCTTTAAAAGTAAAAATTACATCTTTAAATATTTTAGAAGCATCAAATCCTCTTAAAATCATTGAACTTACAGAAATTCCAAAACTTATTGATAATTGTTGAGTTACTGATAACATAGTATTCCCATGACTAGCATTTTTAAGAGTTAAATCTGCTAATGAAATACTATTCATAGATGCCATTTGAATAGAATTAATAGCTCCATATAAAATTAAAATAGGAATGAAATACACTAAAGGTGTATTTTTATTAGGTAATGCAAATAATGAAATAATAAAACCTAATAGTAAGGTATTAATAATCAGCAATTTTCTATACCCAAAATATTTTACTAAAGGAACTACCCAAGATTTAGCTATCACTGTAGTAATGGCTGAAAAAATAAGCATGATTCCAGCAATAAATGGTTTTTTCCCATAACCTACTTGTAACATTAACGGAAGCATAAGGGGAACTCCCCCAACTCCTAAACGAGTAGCTAAATTCCCTATAATCCCTATTCTTAAAGTCCTTATTTTAAATATATTTAAATTTATTAGAGGAGAATATGTATGTTTTGAATATATAACATAGATTACTAATAAAAAGAAACCTAAAAGGAAAGTAATTAAAAATTCCCATAAATTAGAAGTTTGATCTCCACCAAATTCCAAGCTCAAAGAAAGCAAAACTAATCCCAATCCGAATAAAAATAAACCTATAAAATCAAATTTACCTTTTTCTCTTTTATAATTGGGCACTACTTTCAATGATAAAAAAATTCCCATAAATCCAATAGGAATATTAATTAAAAATATCCAATGCCATGAAGCTACTTGTACTAACCACCCTCCTAAGGTTGGTCCTATTACTGAGCCAATCAGTCCGGGCATAGTAACAAAATTAATAACTTTAAGAAGTTGATTTTTAGGATAGGTATACAAAAGTATCAAACGTGATACAGGTACCATCATAGATCCTCCAATTGCCTGTATAATTCTTGTTATTATTAGCAATTCTAAAGTTTTTGATAAAGCACAGGCTAAAGAACCTATGGTAAATATAGCTACCGCCATAATAAAAATATTACGCGATCCAAATTTATCTGAAAGCCATCCACTTAAGGGGATTAATAAAGCTAAAGTAAGAGTATATGCTATGATAATTGAATGCATTTCTAAGGGAGATCTATGTAATTTATTAGCAATAGATGGTAAGGCTGTGTTTAGAATTGTACCATCTAAAGATTGCATAAACATAGCAATGGCCCCTACCCAAGGTAGCCATTTAGATATTTTTACCTCCTGCATAAATTATTTTTAGATTGTCATGTAAATAATGTAATAAAAAAGTTAAAATTATAATATAAAATTGATTTGATAGACTCACTTGTTATTTTATATTTCACCAATAAATGTTTTATAAAACAGATAATAAATGTGCTTTTTCTAAATTCTTTTAAAAAGAAATTTAAATCAAAGATAAAACCAATTTTCAGAGTAAACCTAAATATCTAAAAATAAATTAGTTTTAGTAAAAATGTTATGGATTAGATTAATTACCTTTTGAGTAGAAAAAAACAATTCTTTTTTTTCTTCATTTTTTAAATCATTAATCTCTATCTTCCAAATAAACCTGTTAAAAGGCAAAATTTTAAATTCAAAAATATCATCTTTTATTAATCCCAATATAACATCTTCTAAAGAATTTAGCTTAGAAAAAATTTCGATAGCTTGAGACTCTAAGACAGGTAGTGCTTCTTTTTTATTAATAGAAAGTAAATTCGGTTTATTTTCCAGATAAATATAAATCATTTATTTATTTAAAAATTTTGACTTTGTGATGAGATTAAAACGCCAAAGCAACATTATAGATACGAATCCCAGACCTAAACAAAGACCTATCCAAGTTCCTACTGCTCCCATTTTTTGGTAAATGCATAAATAATATCCTATAGGTAGAGCGATAACCACATAAGAAATAAAACTTATTATTGTTGGTACAACCACATCTCTCATACCTCGTAAACTTCCAATACATACAACCTGTATACCGTCAAAAATTTGGAAAAATGCTGTAATTATAACCAATTTTGAAGCTATGGAAATTACTTCTATTTTATCTTTAGAAAAATATATTAATGGAAGTTGATTTTTAAAAAGAATAAAAATTATTCCACATAAAGCCATGAAACCTGTTACCACGTAAATACTTGCCATTCCTGCTTTCCTCATATCAGAAACATTTCTCTTTCCATAAAAACCTGCAACTCTTACTGTGGCAGCTACAGCAAATCCATTGCATATCTGAAAAGTCATTGAAGCTAAATTAGAAGTGACTGAGTGAGCAGAAGTATCTAAAAAACTATGCATACCGGCAATAAAAGATGCTGCTGCAAAAGAAGTAATTTCAAATAAGGATTGTAATGAAGAAGGCAAACCTATAGATATCAATTTCCTATAATAAGCTATATTATAATTTTTCCATTTTACTAATTTTAAATAAGCAGATGATTTTTTATTTACATGTAAAACAAAAATTAGTAAAAACATCATAAAAATACGCGATATTAAAGTTGCTGTAGCAGAACCCTTTACTCCCATTTCTGGAAAACCCCAATACCCATACACTAATCCATAATTTAATATAATATTTATTGCATTAGAAGTAATTGTAGCTATAGTAACTAAAATTGTCATTGATATCCCTTCAGAAAACTGTCTATAAGACTGAAAAATCATTAGAGGTAGTAAACTATAAGCACTTATATTTAAAAATTGAATAGCATCAGGTATAACAGACGGATCTTGATGGGCTTTATGTAATAAAGGGGATCCTAATTCTAACATAATTATGATAAATAATGCAAGCCCTACATTCATTGTCATTCCATGGGTGAATATCTTTGAAATTCTAGTATTATTATTTTTAGCTACCGAAGAAGATATTAATGGAGACATTGAGAATGAAAATCCTAATAAAAAAACTAAAAATATTATAAAAACACTGGTTGCTAATGAAGCAGATGCAACAGCTCTCTCACCTAAACCTGCTATAATTATAATATCAATAAAATTAACTGAAACCTGCCCCAATTGAGTAATTACTACAGGCAAAGCTAATTTTGTGTTTGCTTTAATATGTTCTTTTAAATTCATAAATTATTAGAATTTTAGTAGAGCTTGCAAAAATATAAATAAAAGGTGATATTTATAAATGTTATTTCTTGTTTTAATAATCATTAAATGCATAAGCCATAAATACATGGATCTATTTTATATTTGTAGAAATTTTATTTTTTTATAAAAATATACTGGTGACATAATGCTGTTTGTCTTATATACTTAGACTTTTAAAACTCATTATTGGGTCTACTCAAATCTGAATAAAACTACAGGAAAATTTTTCAAGAAATTAATTATATAAAGTGTCAAATTTTATTATATTTAATCTATAGTCCGACTTAAAATAAGTACCTTTGCACCAGCTATAATCAGAGAGACAATAATCTAATACATGAAGAATCCGGTTAAAGAAAGCTATGCTTTCCAGAAAATTATAGTCATTGTAGGTTGTATTTTATTTCTTGTTAAATTATCTGCTTGGTATCTTACAAAATCTGTTTCCATACTTACCGATACTTTAGAAAGTACAATCAATATACTTGCTGGTTTATTTTCTTTGTATAGTTTATTTATCTCTTCTAAACCTAAAGATCGTGATCATCCTTATGGACATGGAAAAATTGAATTTATTTCAGCAGGTGTAGAAGGAGGCTTAATTACAATTGCCGGTTTTATTATAATTTTTGAATCTATTAAAAATTTGTTTATTTCTCATTCTATTTCCAAATTGGATTATGGGATAGTATTGGTAACGGCAAGCGGATTTGTAAATTATATTTTAGGGGTAATAGCCATACAAAAAGGAAAAAAAAATAAATCTTTAGCTTTGGTTTCAGGTGGAGAACATTTAAAATCCGATACCTACTCAACTATAGGGTTAGTTATAGGTTTAATACTAATTTATTTTACTCATTTTTTTTGGTTAGATAGTATTATTGCATTATTTTTTGGAGGAATTATTATTTACACAGGAATAAAAATTATAAGAAAATCTTTAGCTGGTATTATGGATGAAGCCGATGAGGATTTAATAAAAGAACTTGTACAAACATTAGAAAAGAAACGTAATGATAATTGGATAGATATCCATAATGTAAGGTTTATAAAATATGGAAGTAGTTTGCATTTAGATAGCCATTTAACCATGCCATGGTATTTTAACTTAAAAGAGTCTGATAAGGAATTACGTTCACTAGAAAAAATTATAAAAGATAATTTTGGAAATCGTTTTGAAATGTTTGTACATGTTGATGGATGTGAAGATTATTCATGCCAAATATGTCAGAAAAAGGATTGTCCTGTAAGAAAGTACCCTTTTAAACAAAAAATTACATGGACCATAGAAAATATAGAATTGAATAGAAACCATAGTCTTGAAAATTTAAATTTATGAATAAACCGGTGAAATATCTTAAAATTGAAAAAAAAATCTTTACCTCTCCATTAGGGAAAATTGGATATATTGTTATATTTGTTCTATTAGGAGCTATCTTTATGAGTATTTTGGATTTTATATTATATGGATTTATAGATAATTTTTTTTTAACAAAGTTTATTTTTAATGGTGAAATGAGTTTTTCCCGATGGTTTAGCTTAATATATAGCCAATACAGCTATTCTTATTTAAAAATATTATTTTTCGGTATTATATTTTTATTTATAGCCATTTATAGAACTAAAACTTTAACCAAAATTTTTTCTAAATAATTTTATAATGAAAAATTAAATTAAAGTTTACATAAAATTAAATTCGTGATTATACTACCTTATCTGAAACAGTTATTCGAATTATAATAAAAAAAGAAAATTTTAGTTAAAAAAATAAATTCCGAATTAATTTCATCATTCGGAATTTAATATTTTATTATTTATTCAAAATTTCGGAAAGAACTTCTTTTATTATATTGGATTTTTTTTGTACCTCTTCATGGGTCCATAATAAGGAAATAGGTATGGTAACAGTCCTACTTATTACAGCATCTGATTTAGAATAATCGGCACTTGCATAATTAGGTAATAATTCTTTATGTTCTTTATATAAAGGAGCTAATGTTTTAACTAATTTTAAATGATCCCATTTTTTAATATAATGCCAGTTATTATCAAACCAATAAGCATTTCCTATACCTTTAGCTGATAGAGCTAAAGAAGCTTTTCTAGCCAACTCTTCAGTTGTAAGAAATATACTAAAAAAAGAGGCATTATCGCCTTCTTCATCTAAAATTTTTCTAAAACTTACCCCTTCTATTTCTTTTAATGCATTTTTAAGTATTTTTTTATTTTCTCTTTGTATAGAAAGAATTTCATCTAACCTCTCAAACTGAGCAAGTCCTACAGCTGCATGTAATTCAGAGATTCTGTAATTTAATCCTAAATTAGGATGATTTTCCGCACCTCTATTATTTCCTATATGGTCATGACCATGATCTGTATATTGATCTGTATGAATATAATATTTTTTATTATTAGTTAGTACAGCTCCTCCTTCTCCACATGTTACGGTTTTTACAAAATCAAAGGAAAAACAACCTAAATCTCCAATTGTCCCTAAATATTTTCCTTTATAAGTAGCTCCAAATGATTGACATGCATCTTCTATAAGAAGAATATTGTGTTTTTTTGCAATTTCCTTAAGAGCTGTAAGATCTGCCATTGCGCCACACATGTGCACTGGCATAATCACCTTAGTTCTAGGCGTAATCGCTTGTTCTACAGATTTAGGATCTAATGTGAGTGTATCATCAATATCAACTAATATAGGAATTGCTCCAACGCTTAATACTGCTTCAAAACTAGCAACAAAAGTAAAAGTAGGTAGTATTACCTCATCCCCTGCACCTATTCCTGCTGCATTTAAAGCTGTGAGCAATGCTGTGGTACCACTGCTTGTAAGCTGTACATGTTCTACCTTCATTCTTTTTTGAATTGCTTGCTCAAATTCCTTAGCTTTCCAATGATTGTTTCGTAAAGATTCAAAATTATAGCGCATTAATATTCCGCTTTCTATAACGTCATTCAGGTGTTTTTTTTCATTATCACCCCAAAGTTCATATCCTGGCATAATATATAATATTTGTGTTTATTTACTTTAATAATACCTAATTGCAAAGTTACTCATTCGCTATGATATTAGAATAAAATAGAAATAAAAAAGAGAGGGTGTATACCAGCAGGGTTGATTTCTAAGAAAAGTAATTGTATATTAACTAATTAAATTTCTAAGTGGCAGAAAGTCAATTAACTGTTATACCCCTCCATTAAGGATGACTTATTTTTCAAAAAACTCTTTTAACTTATGGTCACCAAAATTAATACTTTTATTTTAAATAGTAATTAAAATTACACTAAAATAAATTTATTAAAAAAATAACTTAAACTTTTTTTACAAATAGTAATATTATAAAAAATTGATTAATCTATTAACAATTAATGTATTTGAAGTAACTATATATTTGTTTTCTAGTTCAAAACCAAACTTTTAGAATAAGTTTATATTTTTTAAAATATAGAAATAGAAAAATTTTGTTTTAAACATTAATTTCTAATTCGATTGTTTTAAAATAATTTATAGCTTAAAATTATTTTTTTATATTCTTTTTTTTATTAAATATTATTTAAATATCTATAAAATTATATTTATATATTTGTGTATATCAATAAATGATCATATAAAAATATACTACATATGAGAAATCTATCTTTATTTTCCTTCTTTATATTTTTTATCATAGTATTTAATAATTTTTGTAATAGCCAAACAGTTTCTCCTGTTATTATAAAAGATCATAATGAAACAAAAAATTCTATTAATATAGATTGTAATTATAAATTTGAAAATAAAGCACATGGCATTAAGTTTACTGTAGAATATCCTGAAATCAATAAACCTTTAGATTATACTGTCTCATCTATAAATTATACACCTTATGGAAATTTTAGTGAAGGAAAAGAAATTATAATTGACAAAGACGATAAATGGAGTGATGAAATTAAGCTGCCATTCGACTTTTGTTTTTATGGTAATACCTTTAAATCTATTGTAGTAGGAGATAATGGAGTTATAAGTTTTAATGCCGCCGAATATGCCTCTACAGAATGTCCTTATACTATTGCTGGCCCAATTCCGAATGTATCTCTTATGCGTAATACTATTTTTGGGGCTTATCATGACATGACCAATGATAGTAAAGCCTTTGGTTGCGCTAATATTGGTAATTGTGGAAAAATTACTATGGCTACCTATGGCTCAAAACCTTTTAGAACTGTAGTTATCAATTATTTTAATATGAATCATTTTAACTGCGATAATAAAAAATCTACACTTCAAGTTGTTCTTTATGAAACTACTAATATAATAGATGTTTTTATAAAGGATAAACCCTTAACGTGTGCTGCTGGAAATGAAAAACAAGCACTTATAGGATTAACCAATGGAAGTGAAAAAAATCCTATAGGTATTTTTCCACCCAACAGAAATAAAGGAATATGGGAAACACAAAATGAGGCTTGGCGTTTTACTCCAAAAGGAAAAATTAAAACTTCAATAGAGTGGTATGATGATAACAATAATTTAATAGGGACTGGAGAAAGTGTTATTGTATATCCTTCAAGTAATACTTCTTATAAAGCTAAAATTTTGTATAATACTTGTTCAGAAACTTATCTTTCCGGTACCATTCAAGTTATTTTTGATAAGGAATTTCCTACAGCTAAAAAAATAGATAAAAATAAATGTTTTGATGGAAATTTCCCTAACAAAGTTGACTTTAATTCATTGGCACTTGAATCTATTGGATCACAAAAAAATGTTACTTATAGTTTTCATAATTCTGTAGATGATGCTATAAATTATCAAAACTCAATAAACGGGCTTGATAATTATTCGATGATGGCTGATTCAAAAACTTTTTATTTAAGAGTTGAAAAAACTAAAACCTGTTTTACAGTGGTTCCGTTAACTATAAAACTATTTAAAACTCCCAAATTAAGAGACAAACAAGAAATTCAATTTTGTTCTAATAAAAAAAATAATCCGTTAACCTTATATACCAAGGATTTATGCGAATCAATTGAAAATTATGCAGATTGGATGAATGTAGAATATTATTATTCTTATGAAGATGCCCAAAAACAAATTAGCCCGATAAATTCTCTTGAAATACATTTACCAGACAAAAAAAAGTTATATCTACGCATATATAATAAAAATTTTGAGGAATGTTCGCAAATTATTACTGCTCAATTTTCTTTTCCCACTAGCATAGAGTTACCAACTATGAATATCATAACCTGTGGAAATGTTAAAGGTGAATATAAAGACCTAACGGTTTATGAAAAATTGGTTACCGATTATAAAAAATATCATTTTACCTATCACAAAAGTAATCAGGATGCTCTTAAGGGAATAAATCCTATAGATAACCCGAAGCATTATCCTGTAAATACATATGATGTGTACTATGTAAGAATAAATAACTATGATAATAAATATTGTCCTCCAATAGGAGAAATAATAATTACAGAGGCTGAGACTTCCGTAAAACCTTTAATAAAATATATATGTGATAATAATGATAAAGGAAAAACCAATGTAAATCTAAATGATTTCTTCAAAGAAATGGTTGGCTCCGCTAATATTTCGTTAATTGGCTTTTATTATGACAAAAATGCAACTATCCCTGTTTCTAATCCTAATGTATTTGAAATATCTCAAAATTTTATTAACGTTTATGTAAAATTTCATGATTTTAAATTTAATTGTGATTTTAATCAACCTATTGACATTTATTTTTATACTAAAGTAAAAAAAATACCTTCTTTCGAAATTTGTGATATGGGGCATGATGGTAAAGAAAAATTCTCATTACAAAACTTGAATAAAATTATGCTTGACGGATACCCTAGCGAAACCAAAGTCACTTATTATAATTCGCCAACTTTAGATTCATCCATCACTGATATACTATTGACCCAAGATACAGATGTCTATATAAAAGTTGAATTAAAAAATAATTGTTTTTTTACTTATAAAATTAGATTATTATTAGTTAATCATAGTTTTGCTGAAACTAAAGACTATACAGTAAAACTATGTGATAATAATTCTGATAATAGTGAAATTGTAAATCTTACAGAATATAATAATTTCTTAATTAGTAATACTACAGGATATAATTTTTCTTATTTTGAAAGTTATGATGATGCACACGATAATTTAAAACCTATTATTAATTTTACTAATTATGCTGTTAATTTTCCAAAAACCATTTATGTAAGAATAAATGATGATTCTTCCTGTTTCAACATTTCTAAATTAAATTTTCAAGATATTAATACCATAGAAGCGGTTGATTATATTTCTAACTTATGTAATTATGAAAATAGACCTCCAATAAATTTAATGGATTATGCAAAGAAAGAAATGTTAAAATCTAATATTTCAGATATAAATATAAATTTTTATTATTCAAAAGATGGAGCTATTAAAGAACTTAATTCAGATTTAATTCCCGTTTCTCAAATTAATAATTACCCGATTAATTCTACTCAATCCTATGTATGGGTAAGATTTAATAATACAATCAATAATTGCTACACCATTCGTAGTATTGAAATCAATATTATTCCGCTTCCCAAATTAGTAGACAGTAAATATTTAGTTTGTGATGATAATTTTGACGGCATCTTTTCAATATGGTTAGAAAAACTTAAAAATGAAGTAATTGCAGATACTAATGAATATACTTTTTCTTATTTTCATTCCCAACAAGATGCGGATGACAATATAAATCCAATCCCCTATCCGGATAAAAAAGAATTTATCATTACTTCTTTTCCCAAAGATATTTATGTAAAAGCTACTAATAAATTTAATTGTAGTTCTGTAAAAAAAGTAACTCTTTACACATTAAATAAAATACCAATAGATAAAACTCCTGAAATTATAAATTGTGACGAAGACTTTGACGGTATTACAACTTTTGATCTCACTTCGGTTTCTGATCAAATCAGTTTAGTTAAAGACGTATACTATGAATATTATCATAACCAGTCAGATGCTCAAAATCAAATAAATAAAATTAGCAATCCCGAAAATTATAAAAATATCAACCCGGTTAATGAGGTAGTTTATGTAAGAATATCTTCTCGAACTTCTTCATACTGTCCTTCTATAGGTTCCATTAAACTTACTGTATTACCTGTTCCGAAAAGTTCTTTAAAATCCGGATATAAAATATGTCCGGATGGAGAAACTATAATTATTGATGCTAATACGGGAAATGTTGATGATTTTTACGAATGGAGTAATGGTGAAAAGGGAACAAATCTGCATAAAATTACGATCAATGCTTCAGGTCATTACTGGGTAACAATTACGGGAACTAACGGATGTAAATACACATATAAAACATTTGTATCCGAATATGAAAAAGTTAAAATAAAACAAATCATTGCCGGTAAAGACTATATTAAAATTATTGCTGAAGGTCCGAAACCCCTTGAATATTCCATGGACAATATTACTTGGCAAAAAAGTAACACCTTTAGCAATTTAGAGCCTTCTACTTATTCTATTTATGTAAGGTCTAAAACATCACTCTGTAAACCTACAACAGCAAAAAGTATTATTTTTAAAATTAATAATTTAATAACTCCTAATGGAGATTCTCATAATGATAATTGGACATTATGTGGTTTAGATCTGTTTGATGGAATTCCTTCGCGTTTACAAATTTTTGATCGTTATGGAAAATTAGTATTTGAAGAATCATCAACTACTTGTTTTTCTTGGAATGGTTACTATCTAGGCAGGATATTACCCACCAATTCTTATTGGTATATTATAAACATAGCTGATGGTAGAAAATTTACCGGATGGATTTTATTAAAAAATTATGATCATTTATAATAAAAAATGACACAATTAAAAGCATCCACAATTAAATTTATGGATGCTTTTATATAGTTAGTTAGATATCTATCAAATTAGAATATTATCTTTCACAATTACATTTCCTAAAGAATCGATTGTATCTAGGCAAACTTTTTCCAATTGATTTACAGATATTTCTGTATAAGGCTGCTTTACCCTGATATAATTTTCTGTATACCCAAACATGTTTCCTTCTTTATTATCATGTTCCCATAAAACTGTTTTTTCCTTACCTAACTGGGATTCATAAAAAGCATGCCTTTTCTTCTCAGAAAGAATTTTTAACATTTTATTTCTTTTTTTTCTTTCTACAATAGATACGATTCCTTCCATCTCAATAGCTTCCGTATTTTCTCTTTCCGAATAGGTAAAAACATGTAAATAACTTATAGGTAAACTTTGAATGAAATTATAGGTTTCCATAAATTTATCTTCTGTTTCTCCAGGAAATCCAACAATAACATCGACTCCAATACATGCATCCGGCAATACGGACCGGATTTTTTCTACTCTTTCCTTATATAAATGGGAAAGATATCGTCTTTTCATTTTCTTTAATAAATCATCACATCCGGATTGTAAAGGAATATGAAAATGAGGGACAAAAATTTTACTTTGAGAAACAAAATCTATCACTTCATCTTTTAATAAGTTGGGCTCTATGGAAGAAATTCTTACCCTCTCTATTCCCTCTATTTTATCCAGTTCTTTTACCAATTCAAGAAAGGTATGTTCATGTTTTTTATTTCCATACTCCCCTTTTCCATAATCTCCGATATTAACACCAGTTAAAACAATTTCTCTTATTCCTTTATTAGATATCTCTCTGGCCTGATTTACAATATTATCTAAAGTTGCTGAACGAGAAATTCCTCTCGCTAAAGGAATAGTACAATAAGTACACTTATAATCACAACCATCCTGTACTTTTAAAAAAGCACGTGTTCTGTCTCCTATGGAATAAGATCCGACAAAAAAATCAGCTTCATCAATTTCACAAGAATGAATTTTTGTTTCAGAATCTTTTTTTAAATCATTAATATACCTATGAATATTAAATTTTTCCTTGGCACCTAATACCAAATCAACACCTTCTATTTGGGCTACTTCTTGAGGTTTAAGCTGCGCATAACAACCTATTATACAAATTAAAGCTTCCGGATTTTTACTTAATGCCCTTTTTACAATAGTTTTACATTCTTTATCTGCATTATCTGTTACAGAGCAGGTATTAATAATATAAATATCAGAAGCTTCATCAAAGGAAACTTTTGTAAATCCTTCGTTTAAAAGTTGTCTTGCTATAGTAGAAGTTTCTGCAAAATTTAACTTACACCCCAAGGTATGAAATGCTACTGATTTTTTTGTTTTCTCAAGCATTTTACAAAATTAATACTTTTTAATAGCTTAATAAAAAATCAATACTTTTAAATTAAACTAATTGTGCAAAATTTCTCTTCCATTAACAGGTTGAATGGGTCTATTGTTATTTTTAGGAAGATGTTTTGCTATTTCTTCTATTTCTTCAATAGACATAGTTATTGGATTTTTAAATATTATCCAGTTTACGTTCTCTACACAAGGTGGAGTGGTTAATGATCCTAAATAATGATAATAACTTTTATCTTTAGGATACATTTTTTCAGGATTGAAATTAACCTCAGTATTTACTTTGCCATTTTTAGCCAAAGTTTTGAAAATTTTTAATTTTTCAAAGTAAGAATTTTCGTTTCCTTGTTTTACAAAAACGCCAATTACTAATACAGAACCATCTTCTGCTTTATGAACAAAATGCAGTTCTAATGGAAATCTTATGCCGTCAATTGTATGTTCTGATTCTTCATGGGCATGAAATTGAACTAAATTATATACTTTATGATCATAAATTATAGAACTGCCTTGTTTAAAATCAAACTCTAAAGAGTGTCCATTATCAATAATAGTATTTACACTACCATCGCCATAATTAAATAAAATTTTGGGTAATTTTTTATTAATTACAGTTTGAGATATATTTATATTTATTGGTGATTGTAATTTCCCTATTCCACACTGTTTTCCTTCTTCTATTTCGCCCCAATGCTCAGGAGATTCTTGTCCTTCATATCCCCAATGATGATGTTGTGAAAAAGCAATGGCAAAAGATAAAAAACTTGCTAAACATATTATTTTTTTCATTTTGTAAAATATTATAATAAAGTGTAAAATTAGTAAGTATAAAATTATACTTAAAGTTAAATTTGTGTTAATAATTTTACCATTCAAAAGTAACGTCCTGTTCTATATCCGGCGAAAGGGTTAACGCAACCGGACAAGTATGCGCCACACGTTCCAGAATAGTTTTCTGCTTTTCCTCCAGATTTAATTGAGGAAAACGAATTATAATTTTTATTTTTCCTATCCTTCTTGGCGATGCATTCATTATTTTAGTAACCTCTGCTTTTGTTCCTTTTAAATCTATATTCATTTCCCTGGCTTTGATATCCATGATTGTCAATATACAACTGGCTAATGCGCTAGCAACCATATCAGTAGGAGAAAAGTTTTCTCCCTTTCCATGATTATCTACCGGAGCATCTGTTAATATTTTAGCACCACTCTGAATATGAACAGAATCCGTATGCAAATCTCCTTCATAAGTTACTTGTATAGTCATTTGATTTTTTTTACCTATTTCAAAGTTAAAAATAAAATATGAAAATTAATTTTCTATATTACAATTTATCCATTCCGGATCAAAAGAAGCCTTATATTTTTTATAAAATTTTATTGCCGGTTTATTCCATTCTAAAACCTGCCACATCATACCCGTAAATTTTTGTTCTTTCATTTCCTTAAGAAGTGAATTAAATAACATGCTTCCTATTCCCTTTCCTCTCCATTCTTTGTTGACAATAATATCTTCCAGATACAACCGTTGTCCTTTCCAAGTAGAAAAACGTATATAATATAACGAAAACCCAACAATAATATTGGTTTTTGTATCTACAGCGACAAAAGCTTTCCAAACCGGATTTTTACCAAAACCGCTTTCTTCTAGGTGTTCTAAAGTTATAGTAACCTGTTCTGTTGCTTTTTCATATTCTGCTAACTCCTGAATTAATTCTAATAACCTGGAACAATCTCCTTTTTGGGCTCTTCGTATTTGTATATCTAACATCATAATTATTTTACATTTAAAATTGAAACTAAACATATCTAATAAAAAACCTTTTATCTTTAAAAATAAAAGGCTTTTATTTCTTAATCTGTAAAATATGAAATATACAAAATCTATACTTAACTTTTCTAAAAATATATATTATTTATTCTGAGAATCTATTATTTGTTTAAGTTGTTCTATTTGTTTCTGTTGTTCAATTATATATATAGTCATTTCCTCTATTTTTTGCAACAAAAGATTAGTCATTTCTCCCAATTGCAATCCATTTTCCTGAATTTCTTTAGCAGAAGGTATTTCCGGTAAATGATGATTTTCTCTGGTATATTTTTCTACTTCTTCTAAAGAAGGTAACTTATATTCTTCTTTTAGCGAAGATCTTCCTGTATAATATTTCTGAAATACATAATCTGCAGGAACCTGCAAATCTATTTTTACTTCTTCTGCATGAATTTTTCCTTTTACAGTAAGCCTTTCATCTGGATCATTAGTTCCTAATCCTATAAAACCATTTCCATGATTCATTCTAAAATATTCATTATTATCACATCCCATTGTTATTCCTACCTTATCATATCTATGATTTCCAGAAACACCTACACCTGAGGGTGGAATACTATTAAATTCTATATATCCCTGAAGGGTAGCATCGGTAACTAACTGTAATCTGGTACTTGCTGAAATCCATCCGTTATCATTTGCCCACCTCATTTGTTTTATTATTAATTTGCTTTGATTAGCATTAGAAGAAGTAAAAGCAGCAATTGGTAATTCAGATCCTTTTTCTTGTCCTAATTTACCTCCAGAAACATCAAATTTGGCTATAGGATTATGAGTAGCTATTCCCAATCTTCCATTTTCCCGTAAAAACATTCCTGTGGATAAGTCATCCCAAGGAGAACTATTTATTCCAAAATATAAAAAATGATAATCATTTCCTATACCAAAAGCCCCTATTCCTGCTGAAATTGGAGAATTAAGTGTTTGTTTATAAAACAAACCTTTCGCCCAAGCTCCATCCATAGATGGCTTAATCATTTCAATAGCCCCTCCATCAATAACCAGAGTTGAATTTTTTTCTGTTGGATATTGATTCTGGGCTTTTACCCATGTAGTTATAAATAACAAAGAACATAAACTCATAAGTATTTTTTTCATAATAATTTAATTTTAAACAAATGTAATTTTTATTTTACTTATACCCAATAATTTTTATTTAAAATGATTCATTGTCATTTTGTCATTCTTTGAGAATTGGTACTTTTTTTGAAATTTAGGACTACAAATAAAATTTGAATTAAAAAGAAAATATATGGCAAAAGGAAATATTAATGTATCGGTAGAAAATATTTTTCCTCTGATTAAGAAGTTTTTATATAGTGACCACGAAATATTTTTACGCGAACTGGTCTCAAATGCTACAGATGCTACTTTAAAGTTAAAACATTTAACCAATATAGGAGAAGCTAAAGTAGAATATGGTAATCCTATGATTGAAATAAAGATCGATAAAGAGAATAAAACTCTTCATATTATCGATCAGGGAATTGGTATGACCGAAGAAGAAGTGCAGAAATATATAAATGAAGTGGCTTTTTCCGGAGCAGAAGATTTTATTTCTAAACATAAAGATGCAGAAAAAGAGGGAATCATCGGACATTTCGGATTAGGTTTTTATTCCTCTTTTATGGTAGCAGATAAAGTTGAAATTATTACTAAATCCTACACAGACACTCCAGCGGTTCGTTGGTCTTGTGATGGCAGTCCACAGTTTGATTTAGGACCTTCAGATAAAACAGATCGAGGAACGGAAATCATACTTCACATTGCAGAAGATTCTGTGGAATTTTTAGAAGAATATAAAATCCGCGAACTTTTATTAAAATACAATCGGTTTATGCCGGTTCCTATAAAATTCGGAACTAAAGAAGAAACTTTGCCTTTACCTGAAGGAGCTGATAAAGACGCTAAACCGGAAAAAGTAACTGTAGATAATATTATTAATAATCCTAATCCTGCATGGACTAAATCTCCTTCTGAGTTAAAAGATGAAGATTATAAAGCCTTTTACCATGAGCTGTATCCTATGCAGTTTGATGAGCCACTGTTTTATATTCATCTAAATGTAGATTATCCATTTCACCTAACCGGTATTTTATTCTTCCCTAAATTAGGAAATAATATAAACATTGAGAAAGATAAAATTCAATTATACCAAAATCAAGTATTTGTTACAGATGAAGTTAAAGGTATTGTTCCAGATTTTTTAATGCTTCTAAGAGGCGTTATAGATTCTCCTGATATTCCATTGAATGTATCCAGGTCTTACTTGCAGGCAGACGGAGCTGTGAAGAAGATATCTTCCTATATCACGAAGAAAGTAGCAGACAAAATGGTTTCATTAATGAATGAAAACCGCGAAGATTATGAGAAAAAATGGAACGATATAAAAGTAGTTATTGAATATGGAATGATATCTGAAGATAAATTCTTCGAAAAATCAGATAAATTTGCTTTATATCCTACTGTAGACGGAGTGTATTATACTTTTGATGAACTAAAAGATAAAATCAAAAATAATCAAACCGATAAAGAGGGAAAATTGGTTATTCTTTATGCTTCAAATATTAATGAACAAGATCAATATATTCAAACCGCTAAAAGTAAAGGGTATGAAGTTCTTCTTTTAGATTCACCTATTGTTCCTCATTTAATACAAAAGTTGGAAACTTCTAAGGAAAATATCTCTTTTGTGCGTGTTGATGCTGACCATATAAACAATTTGATCAAAAAAGAAGAAGAAACCACTTCTATTCTTTCTGAAGATGAAAAAGAAACATTAAAAAAAGAATTAGAAGAAACTATAGACTCTAAAACCTACACTATAGCATTGGAAAATTTAGGAAGAGATGATGCTCCGTTTATGTTAACCCAACCGGAATTTATGAGACGTATGAAAGATATGCAACAAACCGGAGGAGGAATGTATGGAATGATGGGTAATTTTCCTGAAATGTATAATCTGGTAGTAAATACTAATAGCCCTTTAGCCTCTGAAATTTTATCTAAGGAAGACAAGACAGATAAAGCTCAAATTATAAAACAAGCATTAGATTTGGCTAAACTTTCGCAAAATATATTAAAAGGAAAAGATTTGACTGATTTTATTAAGCGAAGCTTTGAAATGATTAAATAATTTTAAATAAAAAATACTAACAAAAGCCGCTTTTTCAAGTGGCTTTTGTTTATATATAAGGTAAAATATTTATATTATTAAATTAATTTATCTAATTACATAAGTTTAATTCTCCCCCATTTTATTCTTTTCTTAAAAACATTCATATCTTCATATCCCCTTATATCCATGCGATTTATTGTCATGCTATTTCTAAAAGGAAAAAGAGCAATTCTATTCCCAACTCTAAAAGCATAATTTATTCCATATTTTTTTAATAAGGAAAAAAAAGCTTTTTGTTCTTTACCTTTTTTTCTGTAATATCCACCATAGGTATAGGATAAAGCCGGAAATAGTGAAAGATTGTTTTCTTGCACAACTGAAGTACATAATTCTAAATCTTTTTTAATTTCTTCCAAAGAAAGTTGTTCGTAATTATCATGCTTATAAGTATGGTAAGCAAATTGTATATGAGGACCACAACTTTTTATTTGTTGAATGGTCATTAATTTCCTTTCTTTTACAACATACTTGCCTGCCCAATCCATATTTTTACCTAACTTACCTAAAACTAGAAAACAAACAGCCTTAAAACCATATTCTTTCAATAGAGGAAAAGCTTCTTGATAATTATCTAAAAATCCATCATCAAAAGTGATAAGCAAAGCTTTGGGGGGAATAGTGCCATTTTCTATATCTGTAAAATTTATTGTGTTATATCCTTTCTCTTTATAATAATTTAGCTGCTCAATAAATTTCTTTTTTGTAATTGTTATTTGATCTTCAAATTGGTTAGTAGATATTGAATGATACATAACCACTCTAATTTTCTTTTTATATGTTATAATTTTAAACTGATAATTGAAGAAAACAATTATAGTAAATAAAATAAATAAAAATATAATTATTATCATAAAATTTATTTTTAATTTTTCAATATTTTTAATATAATAATATATAACATTAATTATCTTTATGTAAAGTTAATTATATTTGAATATGGGTTTTAAAAATAATGAAAAAAATTTTACACATTACTTCTATTAAAGAACTTAGAGGTGGGGATATTCAGATGTTAAATGTTATTAAACAATTTAAAAATCAAAAAAAATTTGAAAATATTGTTTTAGTTCGAAAAAATGCAGTAATTATTTCAGATTTAATTAAAGAAAAAATTCCTTATTACGAAGTTCCCAGAGCTAACAATTTTGATCTGAGGTTCGTATATAAAATTATAAAACTCGTAAAAAAATTATCAATAGATATTATTCATGTTCATGATTCTACAGCTCTTACATTTACATTAGCCTCTTCTTATTTTCTTCCTAAAAGGGTAATGATTATCTATTCTAGAAAAAGTAATAATATAATTAAAAATAAAAAATTGAATCATTGGAAATATAATCATAAAAGAATTTCAAAAATTATTTGCGTTACAAAGATTATCGAAAAAGTAATGGGAAATTCTATTGAAGATCAATCTAAGTTGATTACCATATATGATGGAATTTCCCTTACAGAGCAATCCGCTGCTCTTCCTTTAGAAAGTATTTATAAAAAAAGTAATGAAAACGAAATTTTAATAGGTACTTTTGCAAGCCTTACTAAGGCAAAAGATTTATTTACTTTTATAGATACTGCTAAAAAAATTCTTATTTATTATTCTAATACGCATTTTCTTATTTTTGGTGATGGTGAATTAAAAGATGATTTAAAAAAATATTCCAAAGAGATAGGAATAGAAAATCATATTCACTTTTTAGGTTTTGTGAATCATGCTTCTCAATATTTAAATTATTTAAATATATATTTAATAACTTCAATCAGAGAGGGAATCCCTCTATCTCTTTTTGAAGCATTCTACAAAAAAGTTCCTGTAGTAAGTACCAACGTTTCAAGTATACCGGAAATAATCGTAGATGGTGAAACTGGGATGTTATGTGAGGTTAAAGATAGTAATAGTTTGGCTTCTAAAACCATACAATTATTGAATAATCCGGAATTATGCAAAAAAATTACCACTAATGCAAATAATCTGATAAAAGAAAAATTTACCCTTGATATTGTTTATAAAAATTATTATGCCTTTTATAAAAATTTGATAAAAAATTGATTATTTACGCATTACATTTCCCTACCTATAATTTATTAAAAAAGCAAATAATGTTATTTAATTTTAACATATAAACATAATTGAACAAATTTGTATTCTTTAGCTAATCCAAACAAACTACTATAATTTTATTTCGTTGCATAATTATTTAGATAATTTCTATTAATATCGAAATTACTTATGTTTGAACTGAAAATAAAAAGTTACAAAAAAATATATATCAAAAAACTATATTTTTTTACATTTCTTTTTCAAAATACTCAAAAAGAATGTCAGCTCTTTTTTTCCCTATCAATTCTTCTAATTCTTTTTTAGTAGACTTTTTTATGCCCTGTACAGATTTAAAATGAGTAAGTAAGAGTTGTATCGTTTTTTCTCCAATTCCGGATATGGTATCTAATTCGGTTGTAAAAGTCTTTTTACTTCTTCTATTTCGATGACGTGTAATCCCATATCTGTGTGATTCATCTCTTACTTTTTGCAAAACTTTTAGTGTTTCAGAAGTTTTATCTAAATACAAAGGAATAGAATCGTGAGGAAAATA
Organism: Apibacter adventoris; assembly: GCF_002964965.1. NCBI lineage: Bacteria > Pseudomonadati > Bacteroidota > Flavobacteriia > Flavobacteriales > Weeksellaceae > Apibacter > Apibacter adventoris. Next base: position 200,807 of record NZ_PSZN01000019.1, on the reverse strand, counting down.
AATTTCTTCTAAACGTTTTGCTATACCTATAATAGGAATTTTACCTGCTAAACCTAAATTTTCTAGAGATTTATATGCCGAACTTAGCTGTCCTTTTCCCCCATCAATTAGTATTAATTGGGGTAATTCATTTCCTTCTCTTAATTGCCTACTGTATCTTCGTTGTATAACTTCTTCCATTGTAGCAAAATCATTGGGACCTTCAACTGTTTTAACATTAAAAATTCTATATTCTCCTTTACTGGGTCTACCATTCCTAAATACTACACAAGCAGACACAGGATTAGTTCCTTGAATGTTAGAATTATCAAAACCTTCTATTAAACGGGGCTCTTTAGGCAGATGCAAAAGGTTTTTCATTTCTGCCATAATTCTATTAGTATGTCTTTCAGGATCTGTTATTTTTACCTGTTTAAGTTTTTCTAGCCTATATTCTTTTGCATTTTTTTCTGATAAGTCTAATATTTTTCTTTTATCTCCAATTTTAGGAACAAAAAGTTTTACCCCAGGTATCTCTAAATCAATAAAAAAAGGAATATAGATTTCTTTTGAAAATGATTTAAATTTTTCTCTGATTTCTATAATTGATTTTTCAAGAATTTCTTCCTCAGTTTCTTCTAATTTTTTCTTTATTTCTGTTGTATAGGATTGAATTATCCTTCCTCTAACTATTTTAAAAAAGTTTACATAAGCTGCAGATTCATCTGAAATAATGCTAAAGACATCTACTTCTGATATGGTTGGAGAAATTACAGTAGATTTAGCTTGATATTTTTCTAATAATTCTAGCTTTTCTTTAATAAATTGGGCTTTTTCAAACTCTGTTTTCTCCGCATATTCCATCATTTTCATTTTAAGTGAAGAAAGAGGCTCTGAAAAATTTCCTTTTATTATTTCGCGAATTTCCTTTATATTTTCATTATAATCTTCTAAAGTCTGATATCCTTCACAAGGACCTAAACAATTATGAATGTGATATTCTAAACAAACTGTATATTTATTTGACTGTATTTTTTCTTGTGTTAAATCTAATTTACATGTTCTGAGCGGGTAAATACTTTTTATAAGTTCTAAAAGAGTACGTGCTATAAGGACAGAGCTATAAGGTCCGAAATATTCAGATCCATCATAAATAAGTTTACGGGTTAGAAAAATACGAGAAAAGGGTTCATTTTTAATACATATCCAAGGATAAGACTTATCATCTTTTAAACGAATATTATATTTGGGTTGAAATTCTTTTATTAGATTATTTTCCAGTAATAAAGCATCAAATTCAGTATCAACTATTGTTGTTTTTATATTTTTAATTTTAGAAACTAAAAGTCGTGTTTTTCCATTATGTTCTTTATTAAAATAAGAATGTACTCTTTTATGTAAATTTTTTGCTTTTCCAACATATATAATTTCTCCTTTATCATCAAAAAACTGATAGACTCCCGGCTTGTTAGGCAATATTTTAAGCTGAAGCTCTAAAGACATAATTTTAAAATCAATATTTGTATATTTTTTAATCTTTCTTTTCTTCTGAATCTTTTTTTTCTTTGGCTGTTTTCTTTTTTCTTCCAATAATTTCTTTAATATTATTAAAAGATTTTTTATACACAATTCCTCCTCCATAAGCCTGATTATTGGCTCCTGAATTGCTTAAAACAGAAGTCTCTAAACCGAAAGTTGAAGGTTTGGAAAAACCACTAATTATAAGGGATTTATCTGCATTCTTAGAGATATCATAATCAATTTTTGCTCCATAAGTCCAAACATCAGCGGCACTTTTTTGTTCTAATGGCATATTTACAGATCCTACAATAGATAATCTATTATTTAACTTAAAAGTTGGATCTAATGATATTCTGTCACTTGTATTTCCAATACGAGAACCTGCATTAAAATTAGCATCTAAGGAAAAAACTCCGCTTATGTTATTTATTACGGAAGTAAGTTGTTTTAATACAATATCATAAGCTGATGAAGCATAATTACTTCCGCCCATATTATCAGAAAGAAAACTACCAAACATAACAATTGCTGCAACTTGATTTAGTTTTTCTCCTTCATTATTATTTAATTTAGTTTTCAATTGGTCTTTTACATTTATTGCTCCGTCAACATCTATATCAAAGTCAATTTTAGGTTTAGATAAATATCCTGATAAAATTGCTTTAACAATAACATTGGTAGCCGGCACAGTAGAGGTACCTAAATACTCACCAATATTACTCACATTTCTTGAATAAGTAGCTGTTATATTTAAATTGGCATCTGTGGGGCCTCTTCCATCCCAAATAATGGTACTCTCCGGAACAATTGTAAAATCTTTGTTAACAAACATTTGATAGTAATATTTACTATCTCCTTTTATTGTATATGTTCCTTCCATTGTAATTCTTCCTACAGAAGACAAATTAAATTTTAATTTTTCTGCATCTCCCCTTACTTCTATTCTATCTCCGGTCTCCTGATTTATAATTAAATTTACAACCGAATTCTGATCTGCTGTTACCTCGGCATTAATAGATAATCCTAATGGGGGTTTTACCTCATTTTCTTCTTCATCTTCTTTAATCTTTTGGGGCAAAAATTTAATAAAACTTATATCCGTTGCATTAGTAGTACTACTACTATTTATAGTAAGGTTACTTCCTGCCAGAGCCCTAGCCTTAGCCGAAATCCGTATTTCTTTCGTGGTTGTTCCATTTATAGAAAAATCACCAGAAGCATAAACATTTCCATAAAATAGGTCATTATCTTTAGCCGTAGTATTTAAAACCAATAAATTATTAGTTGTAAAATCTAAACTTATTCCCCATTCTTGGAAATTCTTGGTTTCCAAAACCCCATATACTGTTCCTTTGGTTTTGGTTTTGGTATCCATTAATTCTATATTATTGAAGAAAAACCTTCCATCGGAAATTTGTAGATCCTGATCTTGAGTCAATTGGTAGTCTACTCCCAAAAAGTTAACTGTAAACCCAACCTGACTTAATGTTAACATTCCCTGATAAACAGGATTAGTTAAATTACCTGTAATATGCACATCACCGGTTGCTTCTCCTCTAAATTTAGAAAATATTCCTTGTAAAAAGGTTCCTATAGGCGCAATATTCATTTTATTGGGTATAAGTTCTACATCTAATTGTGAAGGCTTTCCCGGTTCATTTTTAATAAAACCTTTCGCTAAAAAACGTTCTTCTCCAGAATCTAATAAACGGGCATTTAGTAAATATTTATCATCATTAGCACTATAAGTAGCTGCCATTGTTAAATTTCCTAATACTTTGTTATTAAATTTCAATTCATCTATATTTAAATCTATGAGAGGTTTAAATTCTTGAGAAGTTTTATATATTTTAGCAGAACCATTAGCTATCCCTTCGATAGACATATCTTTAAGTATACTTTGAGGTATAATTTTAGCTAATTCAACATCATTTAAATCTATATTAAAATTATAATTATTTTTAGATATATAATCGCCTGATATTTTAATTTCTGATTCTTCTGATTTAAACTGAATATTTTCTAAGGTAAGCTTATTAGTTATCACATTATAATGGGCTATAGCCTCATTAGGTTCAAAATCAGGATTTAAGGTCCATTGTCCTTTATTTAAATCTATCTTAGATGGGCTAAATCCAAAAATCAGTTCATTTCCAACTCTCGTTTGATACAAATTTAAGTCAAAATGAGTTTGTTGATCCTTATATTTTCCATATGCGAAATTAGTAGATGCAAATAACGAATCATGCTTCTTATATCCTGATAAATTAATATTATCAAAACTATTTTTATTAATTTTGAATGAAGCCATAGACCCTTTAAATTGCCTTAAGGTATCTGCTGTATTTATAAAAATATTAGGGGAAATAAGTTTAAAATTTTTGTAATAAATATACTCGGAAATCAATTGAACCTGTAGTTGATTGCTTTTTCCGATATAATTACCGGTTATAGTAGTTCCCGGTGATATATCTACTCCCAACATTAAGATATCAAATAAAGATTTTTGTACATCAAAAATAAAAGAAAACTCCTGATTATCAAATCGCTTTTTAGGCCTGTAATTAACTAGTAAATTTCCGACACCGTTTTTTAGCATTTCCGGAACATCATTTAATTTATATTTACCATAAATATTAGCCATAATCATATTAGGCGAAAAAATATCAAAATTCCTGTTTCCATTATCTGAAGTAGTCTTAATTTGGAAATTTTCAACATAATTAATAGAATCATTATGTATTAAAGTAACATTATTCAGGTTAATTTCTCCAATTAAGTCATCTATATTATTAAACTGAATATCAGTATTTATATAACCTTTTAGAATAGTATTTTTATCGACTAAAGAAGTAAAATAATTTAGGTCTAAATTATGGATATTGGTTTCAAACTTCGTTATCTTTCTTTTATTTGAAAAATCGAATTGACCTTCTTTAATTTCTAAACTCATATGAGGATCTGCTACATTTAAACTTCCTTTAAATAATTGGCGATTCAAATTTCCTACCGTTGAAATATTATTTATTATTTTTCCATTCAAAATTAATTGAGACAACTGAGCGTCAAAGCGTGTATCAATTTGATTTATATTAAATCCTTCTCCTTCAAATGATATTTTAGAAGTTATAGGACCTATAGTTGTACTTTTAGTAAATGGCGCCAAATTAAGATTAAATGTTTCTACATGCCCTTTATATTTAGGTGTTTTTGAAGAATATTCCCATAATTGCACATCTGCTTTGACTTTACCTATTGAACTAATCATATATCCTTTAGCTGATACAATATTTTTATTAATAGAAAAATCTCCTTTATAATTTGTTTTACCAAAGTTTGTAATTAATTGAGGAATTTTAACAGAAATAAATTTAGGTAACCATGTACGTAAAGAATTATAAGAGGTTTGTAATGTAGCTTCTTTGGTAATTATAGAAAAAGACCGAATCTTATCTTTACTAACTAAATCTTTCAATATAAGACTGGGAGCTGAAAAAAAAGTTTTATCTGAAGAAAATATTGAATTAGATAATTGTAAATTATTTAAAGTTCCGTGTGCTTTAGAAGAAAGATTCATTACTGCATCTGATTGCCAACCTTTTACAAAATATCTAATATCTTTTCCAGAAATCTTACTATTTTGCAACAAATCTAAATTCCATAGAACCTTATTTGAAAAGTTACTAAATCCATTCTTTTTAGAATAATTAAAATACAGAGTTCCTAACAATAAAGAAGAATCTGTTTCTAATGTAAGATTTTTTAAAACTAATTCAGTATCCGAATAATGAATATCACCAGAAATTTGTTTAACTATATAATTTTCATTATGTCTTTTTCCTTTAAATCTGAATTGATCTAAAGTAACATAAACATCAGAATCTATGATTTTAACTTTAGGAATTTTTAAATTTAATTCTTGTGTATCTAACCAAATTTGATCTATTTTAGGTAGATTCTGATTTATAATTGACAATTGTCCGTTAATTAAATCAACCCTACCTTCTAATTTAAAAACTTCCTTAGATTTAGGTTTATCTGATTTAAACTTTTCAATAAAAAGAGAAAAATTATCTTTTTCTTCCCCTTTGTATGTGATTACTCTTACTACAGGTTCTTTGAGTCTTAACTGATCAATTTTAATATCATTTAAATTTTTAATTAAAGAAAGAGTGTTGGTAAAGGCTTTGAGTTCTTTTATTTTTATAAAATCAAAATTATGATGATCTTTTACTGCTACTTCATAAAAAATTAAATTCCCAAAATAATCCACATCAACTTTTTGAGCTGAAATATGAGTTTTAAATTGTTGATTTAAAAAAGTTATTCCTCTTTGTGCTATTTTTTCCTTTACAGGCGGTAAATTAATAACCACAAATAAAGAAGTAAATAAAAAGAGTATGAAACAAAGAATATAAAATACACCTTTTAATAATCTGAAAAATAAATTTTTAATTTTTAACTTTGCCATAGAATGAAAACACCTATAATTTTAGGAATCGAATCTTCTTGTGATGATACTTCAGCAGCAATAATACATGGAAGAAAAATTCTTTCAAATATAGTGGCTACTCAAAAAGTACATGAAAATTACGGAGGTGTAGTTCCAGAACTAGCTTCAAGAGCACATCAACAAAACATAGTCCCGGTTGTACATCAAGCAATTTATAAAGCAAATATAAGCAAAAAACAAATAGATGCCATAGCTTTTACAAAAGGTCCCGGATTAGTAGGTTCTCTTCTTGTGGGAACTAGTTTTGCTAAGTCTTTATCTATGTCTTTAGATGTCCCACTTATTGAAGTAAATCATATGCAAGGACATATCTTTGCTCATTTTATAGAAGATGCTAATAGATCACCTATAACATTTCCTTTTTTATGCCTTACAGTAAGTGGAGGCCATACTCAAATTGTTCAAGTTAATAATTACTTTGACATGATAATATTGGGAGAAACGTTAGATGATGCTGCCGGAGAAGCTTTTGATAAAATTGGAAAACTATTAGGTTTGAATTATCCTGCGGGTCCATTATTAGATAAGATTTCGCAAGAAGGAAATGAAAATAAATATTCTTTTCCTCTACCAAAATTAAATGGCATAAAATTTTCTTTTAGCGGTATAAAAACATCTGTGCTTTATTTTTTACAAAAAGAAATTAAAAAAAATTCAAACTTTATAAATGAGAATCTAAATGATTTATGTGCTTCTGTACAAAAAACAATTATTAAAGCTCTTATAAAAAAACTGAAAGAAGCTATTCACCTAACAGGAATTAAAAACATCGCAATTGCAGGTGGAGTATCAGCTAATTCAAAATTAAGAACAGAAGTATTAAAATTAAAAGAAAGTGATCATTGCAAAATATTCATTCCAAAACTTGAATATACAACCGACAATGCAGCAATGATTGCAATAGTTGGTAGTATAAAGTTTGAAAATCAAAAATTTACAGATCTAAGTGCTTCTGCTAATGCTAGATATAAAATATAAAAACTCTTATAACTAGATTTTCTATATTTATATTTATTACACGTTTTAAGTACAAATTAATCAGCAAAAAATCTAAAAAAAACTTAATTTACCTATATTGAATAAATCTTCATTTACGAAACTTATTATTTATCCAAATCCATTATTTTTTATTTAAATTGTAATTTTAGTTTCCATTAGTTTCGTTTAACCTGTCTTTTATCATGTAAAAACAAAAAAATATATTTTTTTGCTTTCGTTTTAGTAAGTATATTTGCTATATAAAATTTTTAAGTTAAAAACTAAAACCCAACAAAAAAACATGAACACACAAACATTAAATGAAGGTCCATTAGTTATTGCTATAGACTCATCTACCACTTCAACCAAGGCAATAATTGTAGATGCAAAAGGACATGTATTAGTAACCGCTAAAAGAAACATTCAATTGCACACTCCGGCTATGGATTTTTATGAACATAATCCGGCACGTTGGTGGGAAACGACCTATGAAACCATTGGAGAAGCTATTTCTAAATTATCTTCTACAGACAAAGAAAGAATTCAAGCAATTGGAATAACCCATCAAAGAGAAAGTTTTGCACCTTTTGATAAAGAAGGAAAGCCATTACGAAACGGTATTCTTTGGCTAGATAGTCGAGCCGCCAAACAAATAAATAAATACGGCTCCAAACACATACATGAACTTTCAGGAAAGCCCCCAGGAGTTACACCTGGAATTTATAAAATGGCATGGGTAAAAGAGAACGAACCTGAAATTTTTCAAAAAGCCTATAAAGTAGTAGAAGTGCATGGTTATATCGCATGGAATCTTACCGGGGAATGGGTGACATCTGTGGCTGCTGCAGATTCATTAGGATTATTAGACATCCAAAATTTTGATTATAGTGATGAACTATTAGAAATAGCAGGAGTAACAAGAGATCAAATGGCTAAATTAGTGCCACCGGGTGAACCAATGGGTATGTTAAAAACCGAATTAGTATCTCAATGGAAACTTTCAAAATCAATTCCTGTAATCGCAGGTTTAGGAGATGGTCAAGCTGCAGGAATAGGGGCTGCAGCCGTAGCACCGGATATTGCATATTTAAATTTAGGAACAGCAGTTAATGCTGGAGTTGAAAGCCCTATCTATAAGTGTGATTCTGCATTTCGTACCCATGCTTCAGGAATAAAAGGCAATTATGTTTTTGAAGCTTTACAATCTTCCGGATCTTATTTGGCAGGATGGTTTAGACAATCACTTGGAGATCCGAAACTTCTAGGAGAACCCGATCCAAAACTGGATGAAGAAGCCTCTATGATTCCTCCCGGATGTGAAGGTTTAGTAACTCTTCCTTACTGGAATGCTGTTCAAAGCCCATATTGGGATGCTTTAGCGCGAGGAGCTGTCGTAGGTTGGAGAGGTACTCACTCAAGAGCACATATGTATCGTTCTATTTTAGAATCTATCGGTTTTGAAATGAGACTAAATCTTGATACAATTGAAAAAGGAACAGGAGTTAAACTAACTTCCATTAGAGCTATGGGAGGAGGAACTCGCTCAAAATTATGGAGACAAATCATGGCTGATACCATTGGTATTCCTATTACTATATGTTTACAAGACGAAATTTCTGCTTTAGGAGCTGCCGTTTTAGCTATGGCTAGTACCAAAGTATATGGGAATAATGATGTTGCTTATACTGCCCAACAAATGGCTCATTTTGGCGATGTAATTGAACCTGATTTAAAGAAAACGGTAGTTTATAATGAAGTTGCTCAAGTACAACGAAACTTATATCCTCAATTAAAAGGAATATTTGAACAATTATACAACTTAGCGCAAAAATATCCAGGTCCAAAACCCGAATCACCTAAATCAGAAATTTAATGCACTAACTTTCCATCAATATTTATAATTAACATCATGAATACAAAAAATTACAATGATGGACCTCTAGTTATAGCTATAGATTCTTCTACTACTTCTACCAAAGCTATTATAGTAAATGCTTCCGGGCACGTAGTAGTAAGTGCTAAAAATTCAATTCAGCTTCATACACCTGCGATGGATTTTTATGAACATAATCCTATCCGTTGGTGGGAAACAACACGAGATAGCATTCAAGAGGCAGTTTCTAAACTATTGCCTAAAGACCGTGAACGTATAGCAGCTATAGGTATCACGCACCAAAGAGAAAGTTTTGCCTGTTTTGATAAAGAAGGAAAACCTATTCGTAATGGTATTCTTTGGCTTGATGGAAGAGCTACTAAACAAATTAAACAATTTGGATCTAAACACATTCATAATCTTTCCGGTAAACCACCAGGAGAACCTCCTGCTATCTATAAATTAGCCTGGCTAAAAGAAAATGAACCCCAAACACTTGAAAAAGCTTATAAAATTGTAGATGTGCACGGGTATATAACATGGAATTTAACGGGAGAATGGGTTTCTTCAGAAGCTAGTGCAGATACCTTGGGGTTATTTGATATTCGTAATCGAAATTACAGTAGTGAACTCATGGACATTGCTGGAGTTAAAAGAGATCAAATGGCAGATCTTGTTCCTCCAGGGCAGATAATGGGGTTTTTAAAATCTGAATTAATTACAACCTGGGGTCTTTCAAAATCTATTCCGGTAATTGCCGGAGCAGGAGACGGCATGGCAGCAGGAATAGGAGCAGCTGCGGTTACTCCCGATATTGCATATTTAAATTTAGGCACAGCAGTAGTTGCCGGTGTACAAAGTTCTGAATATAAATATAACCCAGTATTTCGTAATTATGTAGCTGGAATACCCGGAAACTATATTTTTGAAGTAGTTCAACACTCTGGAGCATATCTTGCTGGATGGTTTCGTCAGGCATTAGGAGATCCCAAATTATTGGGTGAACCTGATATTCGATTGGATAAAGAAGCAGATATCATACCTCCTGGTTGTGAAGGTCTTATCACTTTACCCTACTGGAACGCAGTACAAAGTCCATATTGGGATGCCTTGGCGCGAGGTGCTGTCGTCGGATGGAGAGGTACTCACTCCAGAGCCCATATGTATCGTTCAATTCTAGAAGGTATTACCTATGAGGTAAAAATGAATCTGGAATTTTTACAAAAAGGAACTGGAGTTAATCTAACTTCATTACGAATTATGGGAGGAGGAACGCGTTCTGAATTATGGAGGCAAATGGTAACAGATATTACCGGTATACCTATAACAATATGTTTGGAAGATGAAATTTCAGCCTTAGGAGCGGCCATACAAGCTATGGCCAGCACCGGGGTATTTGGAAATAAAGATATCGCATATGCATCAAAACAAATGGCTCATTTTGGAGATACAATTGAACCTAATTTAGAAAGGCATGCAATCTATAATGAGGTAAGTGAAATTCAACAAAAACTTTATCCTCAGCTAAAAGATATTTTTACACAACTCCATAAATTAGGAGAAAAATATCCGGGTCCAAAACCTGAATCTCCTAAATCTTAACTATAGTTATATCATAAATAAAAAATAATAAATAATTTAATAGATAAAAAAAATAAGAAAATGTCAATTATCACAATTTTAGGAGCTGGCGCAATGGGATCTGGCTTATGTACCCCAGTCCGTAATGCAGGATGGGAAGTAAGGCTTTGGGGCACATGGCTTGATGATCATTTAATCGACGCCTGCGAAGCAGGAAAGCCTCACCCTCGAACTAATGTTCCACTGGCTAAAGGAGTAAAGTTATTCCGAGCTGCCCAATTAGAAAAAGCTTTAGATGGGGCAGATGTAGTTGTTATGTCTGTTGCCTCTGTGGGAGTACCAAAAATTACAGAAATGGCGTTAGAGGGCATTTCCAAAGCAAAGGCATTGTGGCTTACCTCAAAAGGTTTCTGCCCAAATAATGAAGGAAAAATTCAGCTTCTTCCTGAAGCTATACGTACTATAGCTAAACAAAAAGGAATATCCCTCCCACCAATAGTTGCCATAGCTGGTCCTGTAAAGGCGAATGAATGCGCTGAGGGAAAACCTACAGCAACTATATTTGGCTGTAAAGATTTAGAAGTTTCACGTAAATATGCCAGAGAAGCAAGAACAGATGTTTACTGCATTGAAGCAACCGATGATGAGACTGGGGTTGAAATATGTGCTCCTATGAAAAATGTATATGCCATAGCTTTAGGAATTGCTGATGGATTAGAAGAAGGTACCGGATTTCCTCACCATAATCTTAAAGCAGCTACATTTAATAGAGCTGTAAAAGAAATGTCTTTATTAGGTCTGGCCCTTGGAGCTAAAGCAGAAACAGCTTTTGGTCTTCCAGGTGTAGGTGATTTGGAAGTAACAGGATTATCAGGAAGAAATAAAGTTTATGGCGTTAGAATTGGTAGAGGTGAAACAGCAAAAGATGCTCTCGCAGAAATGGATCGTTTGGAGCAAACTGTAGAAGGTGTTCCTGCTGCCGGATTAGCAAGTACTTTAGTTGAACAATCTGCTCCACAGCTTAAAGAAGAACTAACTTTATTAAAAGCTGTAAACGAAATTTTATCTGGAACAGATAGACCGGTTGTTAAAGTAATATCTGATGCCGTACTTCCTAAAATGCCTTAAATAACTAATATTTTTTTACTAGATAAAATGTTAAAAAAAGGATTTAATTCTTATTAAATCCTTTTTTTCATATTTAAATTTTATCTAATTATAAATATATCCCTTCGAAGCTTCTTTTCTTTTATCATTTTTTTTATCAAAAGACGGTTCTAAATCTTGATTATTTTTTGGTATTAATATATTATTACTTCCATGTATTAATGCATTATTATAATATTCTAGAGCTTTAGGCATAATTTGATTGAGCTTTGCTATTCTATTTTCTGGGTCCGGATGGGTTGATAAAAATTCGGGAGTAGTACTATTGCCTGTTTTTCTAATCATCCTTTCCCAAAAAATTGGGGCTTCTCTAGGATCATATCCTGCCATGGCCATTAAATACAATCCCATAGTATCTGCATCTGTCTCTTGTTTTCTTCCATATCTTAACAAAGTGATATCACTAGCTATTGGATAATAATCATTAATTACTTCCCTCAGAACCTGGTTGTCTGTTACTCCTCCTAACAATTGACCGCCTAATTCAGCTACACAAGTCTGCGAAATTTTTTCTGATCCATGTCCTGCTAAAGCATGAGCAATTTCATGTCCTAAAACTACTGCCAAACCTGTTTCATTTTTACAAACGTTCATAATACCTGTATATACAGCTACTTTTCCTCCAGGCATACACCACGCATTGATTGTTTTGGGATCATCTATTAATGTAAATTGCCATTGATACCCGTCTAAAACCGATTGTTTGCCTATGGACTTATAATAATTTTCTGCCGCTATTTTTATACGATTCCCCACTTCTGACACTTCTTTTGCTTGTTGCGTATTGGTGATAATCTTGCTTGAAGATAGAACATCTTTATACTGCTGAAATGAGGAGGGAAATATCTGGTCGTTTGAGATAAAACTTAATGATTTCCTTCCTGTTAAGGGATTAGTAGCGCATTTTATAAATAAAACTAGTCCCAATAAAAATATAAATATCTTAATTATTTTCATGTTTAATGTTGTTATTGAAATTTATTATATGATAGATAGCAAATTTTTTAATTAATGTTATTAAATTTACCAAAAATTTTATTGTAATTAAAATCAAAAAATATGCCTTACTTATTTACCTCGGAATCTGTTTCCGAAGGTCACCCAGATAAAGTTGCAGATCAAATTTCTGATTCTATTTTGGATAATTTTTTAGCATTTGATTCTGATTCTAAGGTTGCTTGTGAAACTTTAGTAACAACCGGACAGGTTATATTAGCCGGAGAAATTAAATCCAATACTTATATAGATGTACAACATATTACTAGAGATATAATCAGAAAAATAGGATACACTAAAAGTGAATATAAATTTGAAGCTGAATCATGCGGAATTTTATCTGCCCTACATGAACAATCTCAAGATATAAATAGAGGAGTTGATAGGGAGAAGAAGGAAGATCAAGGTGCTGGAGACCAAGGAATGATGTTTGGTTATGCTACCAATGAAACAGACAATTATATGCCATTGGCTTTAGATATTTCTCATAGCATTTTAAAAGTATTGTCTAAAATAAGAAAAGAAGGAAATGTTATGACCTATCTTCGTCCTGATGCAAAAGCTCAGGTTACTATTGAGTACAGTGATGATAATAAACCAATTCGTATAGATACAATAGTTCTTTCTACCCAGCATGATAGTTTTGACAGCAATGAGGAAACTGTTCTGAATAAAATTGCAGCAGATGTTAAAAACATTGTAATTCCTGAAGTAAAAGCCGAATCTAAAGAAGAGATTAAGGCTTTGTTTGATGGTGATATTACATATCATATTAATCCTACCGGTAAATTTGAAATTGGAGGACCTCATGGAGATACTGGATTAACAGGTAGAAAAATTATTGTTGATACTTATGGGGGAAAAGGAGCCCACGGAGGTGGTGCTTTTTCTGGTAAAGATCCATCAAAAGTAGACCGTTCAGCTGCTTACGCAACTCGACACATTGCAAAAAATTTGGTAGCGGCTGGTGTTGCAGATGAAGTTTTGGTTCAAGTTTCTTATGCGATAGGTATTACAGAACCTTGTGGTGTTTATGTCAATACTTATGGAACTTCTAAAGTAAATTTTTCTGATGGAGAAATTGCTCAAAAAATTCAAAATCTTTTTGATTTGCGTCCCTATGCTATAGAAGAAAGATTAAAATTAAGAAACCCTATTTATACTGAAACAGCAGCTTATGGACATATGGGAAGAAAAAATGAAACTGTAGTAAAAAGATTTGAAAGAAACAAAGAAGGGGGAAATGTTGAAGTAAAAGAAATGGAAGTAGAATTATTTACATGGGAAAAATTAGATTATGTAGATTCCATTAAAAAAGTATTTAATATTTAATTTTATACTCATTTCATATGCCTAAGCTTTTAGCTATTGATTTTGGGGAAAAACGTACGGGTCTGGCTGAAACTGATGATATGCAGATTATTGCTAGTGGATTAGAAGGAATTATGACTCAGGATCTTCTTCCCTATTTAGAGAAATATTTAAGTACTAACAATGTAGATAAAATAATTATTGGATTACCTATAAGGTTAAATGGGGAATTATCGGAGATTGAAAACTCAATTCAAAAATATATCACTAAAATTAACCATCAATTTCCAACTATCCCAATAGAAAGAGTAGATGAAAGATTTACTTCTAAAATTGCAGCAAATGCAATTAGTCAAAGTAGAAAAAATAAAAGAAAACGAGAAAATAAGCACTTACTAGATAAGGTAAGTGCTACATTAATTCTTCAAACTTATTTAGAAAAAAAATAAAATTATGATTTTACCCATATATGCCTATGGAGAGCCTGTTTTGAGAAAAAAGACAGTTGATATAGACAAAAATTACCCTGAGCTGGATCAATTAATTAAAAATATGTTTGATACCTTGTATGCATCTCACGGGATAGGTTTAGCTGCTCCCCAAATAGGTTTAAATATAAGACTTTTTATTATTGATGCCACTCCTTTAGCAGAAGATGAAGATTATCAAGATATAAAAAAGGATTTGGAAAATAATGGGCAAAAGATTTTTATAAATCCAAAAATTATAAAAAGAGAAGGGGAACTCTGGAAATTTAATGAAGGTTGTTTAAGTATTCCCGATATAAGAGAAGATATTAAAAGACCCGAAATAATAACCATTGAATATTATGATGAGAATTGGGTAAAAAAAACAGAAACTTTCAAAGATATTAGAGCACGAATCATTCAACACGAATATGACCATATTGAAGGAATTTTATTTACAGATTTATTATCTCCTTTAAAAAAGAAATTAATAAAAAGAAAGTTAGAAGATATTTCTAAAGGAAAAATACAGGTAGATTATAAAATTAAATTTCATTCTCGTTAAAATAAAAAACTAATAATAAATTAAATCATAATATAATTAATTATAAAAAAATGGATCTTACAAGAATAATTGCTATTACCGGGAAACCCGGATTATTTGAATTAGCTTCTCAAACTAAGGGTGGATTTATTGTAAAAGATTTAGTTACTCAAAAGAAACTTTCAATTAACGCCAACAGCCAAGTAAGTTTATTACAAAATATATCAATTTATACAATTGAAACTGAAGTTTCTCTTATATCAGTTTTAGTAAACATTTCAAAAAAATACTCTTGCAAAGAAATCAATTTTTCTAAAAATGACCCTCAATCTCTTAGGAAAATGATGGCTGAAATTCAACCCGATTATGCTGAAGATAAAGTTTATGATTCGGATTTAAAGAAACTTTTTAATTGGTATAATATTTTAATTAAAAACAATATTATTACAGAAGAAAGTATCCAAACTTATGAAAATTCATTAAAGGAAACTGAAGAAAAAGTGGGTGCTGAAAATGAAGAAGATAAAAAAACAAGTCAGAAAAAAGAAACTTCAAAAACAAAATCTAATAAAAATAAAACAGAAGAATAAAAAAATATCTATATTCAATAAATATATAGGCTGAATTAATCTCAGCCTTTTTTATTATTTTTAGTTTATGAATACAAAAGAAGAAAATCTACAAGCTTTTAGCAGATTATTAGATATAATGGATGAATTGAGAGAAAAATGCCCATGGGATAAAAAGCAAACCTTTCAATCTTTAAAAAATAATACTATTGAAGAAACTTATGAGCTTGCTGATGCCATAGAGAATAAACAAATAGAAGAAATAAAAAAAGAGTTAGGAGATCTAATGCTACATTTAGTATTTTACTCTAAAATAGCTTCAGAATCTCAATATTTTGATATAGGAGATGTTATACATGGAATCTGCGAGAAATTAATTTATCGTCATCCACATATTTATGGAGAAATTAAGGTTAAAGATGAAAATGAAGTAAAGCTTAATTGGGAAAAACTTAAACTGAAAGAAGGAAGAGAATCTATATTAGAAGGAGTACCCTCTGCCCTACCAGCCTTGGTTAAAGCCTTTAGAATTCAGGAAAAAGTGAAAGGCATAGGCTTTGAATTTGAACATGATTCACAAATTTTAGAAAAAATAAATGAAGAAATAAATGAGTTTAAAAAAGAACAGGATCCTATAAAAAAAGAAATTGAATTTGGTGATATATTATTTTCACTTATAAATTATGCCAGATATAATAATATTGACGCTGAAAATGCCTTAGAAAAAACAAATAGAAAATTTATATCTCGTTTTAGAAAAATGGAAAAAATTGCTAAAAACTCCAATTTGGATTTACCCTCTTTATCTACAGATGAAATGAATGAGTTATGGGAAAAGGCTAAATTAGAAAATTAGTGTATACATATTTTATACAATTTATAATTAACAAAGCCCCCTTTAAGGGGGCTTCTCAGTTGTTCTAACATTCTCTACAACAACTCAAACACAAACCTATTATATTATTTATTTTTCATAAAAATATAAATTTTATACCATATATTGGTTAAATAAAACATGATTTATATCAATTTTATATTAAAATATTTTAATATGACTACTTTTTTATTTTAATAAAATAAAAATTGAATATTAAACTATATTTCAAATATATATTTACTTAATTATTAAATATTGAATTTTACATTTTATTTTAGTTGTACTATCATTTAGATTCTTACTTCTATCCCTATTTTTATCCCTTCCCCTATCTCTATTTTTATCTCTTTTAAAATCCCGGTTACGATCTCTATTGTTATTCATAGCTCTACCTTTATTGATATCCTGATTATTATCTATATTTATAGTTTTGCTTTCGTCATAATTAATCGTTTCATTTGTTGTTTTTGTGAGTGAAATCATATTTTTAAATATATCCTTATTTTGTCCAATATTTTTATAATTATTATTAAAAAAATTTAAATCTTTTTTTATTGCAGATTTATTTTTTTCTAGATATGTTAACGTATCTAATAATAAATAAGTAGATTCATCTTTAAAAATTTTATTATTATTTTCGCAAATAATAATTCCCTTGGAATCTATATTTATACTCCATTGATTAAATTTCAATAAATTGTCTTTAAAACTGCTATTTTCTTCAAGCTTAATTTTTTTTTCGGATAGAAAATTAAGTGTATCATTTTTCATTTGTGCTTTTATTTTTAAATTGATTAAATAAAACAATAAAAGACTTAGTGTAACAAGAAATATTTTTTTCATATTATTAAATTTTACTCACAAAATTGAATTTTAATCTTAACATATAAAATCTAATATTCCCAATTAACTAACTATTATCTTGTTATTTAATAAATTCAATAAAAGTACTTGAATTAATAAAAATAAAAATATAATAAAAGGTTTTACGAATTAAAGACCTTAGTATCTATTTCGAAAATAAAGTATTGTAGACTGTGAATAAGATTTTAAAAATCATCTAAAAATACTACTAGGTACTAGATATGAAAATTGTAAGAAGATAATAATTTAGGAGCTATATCAGATAAAAAATATAGCTCCTTGTGATTTATATTTCAACGTATATCAGAAAATACTTTAAATATTACTAAGAATTTAGTTCTTCTTTTTCTATTTGATGTGCGTCAGTTTTTGTATTTTTCCCATACCAAAAGACCAATTATAATAGGAATCACTCTCTATTAAGATGATAATAATATCATTAATAGATATTTCCGTAGTTGCTGAAATACTTTTACCTATTTCTGCATATAATTCCCTTTTTTGGTTTTCCGTTCTTCCTGAGCCAGCAATTATTTGTAAAAAGACTATTCTATCAGTATGCCTTATTCCAAGATATTCTTTAGGATATTTTATTTGGTTTGCATCTAGTTCTTCTATTATATGAAAATAATCGTTTTCTGGTATCAGAAATTTTTGCATTAATGCCTGATGTACACATAAAGATATCTGATTCTTTACTTTTTCGTTTAGTTCTTTATGAAGGCTTATTCTTACAAAGGGCATAATTTATCATTTATTTAGATTATCTACTTCATTATATTCCGATTCAGTTAGTGGCATAATAATATTTCCCTCGTCATCACCTATTTGTATGGCTATATGTACAAAAGTGTCATATTTTCCTGCTCCATGCCAATGTATATCATTGGCATGGATGATCACTATATCTCCCACTTCGATATGTTTTAGTTTCTCTCCTTTTTTCTGAACAAAGCCGCTTCCTGATTTTCCTATCAAAATTTGGGTATTAGGATGTGTATGCCAATGTGTATGGCTTCCCACATCAAAGAAAGACTCAGAAATATGGATACCTGATTCTTTCCCTGCATCTAATAGTTTTGTCATTACATGCCCAACAACATATTTGTCTGTTACCAAATCTTTCTTTATTGTTTTTGGATTTATTGTTTTCATATCTCTGGTTATAATATAGTTATTAGATCTTCTTTAGCTTCTCTCAGATAAAAAGCAATAAATGTAAGAGGCTCAGTATGCGAGGCATTATCAAAATGTAGGATAGGAATATCTTTGGGTTCATAAAAAGCATCTCCCTCTTGTAATATCTCTTCAGTTTGTCCTTCAATCTGAAAAAGGACTTTACCCGAACAAACGTAACCTACAACCGGACAAGGATGTGAATGATATGCACCCTTTCCTCCTGCCGGAATTGTCACTTTTTTAATTTCAATATTAGTTACTGATTGGTTTAAGAAAACAGATAGCAAATCTGCTCTGGTCACTTTTTGTTTCATACTTTTAAGTTTTTTAACACTTCAAAGTAACGGCTAGAATATGGATAATTTAATGACCTAGGTTAAGAGATTTAATACGACTCAGCGATTCGGGTTTTATTCCCAGATAAGATGCTATATGGTATTGGGCAACATGTTGTTCAAGATGAGGATAGGTTTGCAAGAGTAACTTGTATCTGTCTAGTGCCGAATCCATAAGCAAGGAAGTTTCTTTCATACACTTTTTAATAAAAAGTGTATCTGAGATATATTTTCCCAACTTAAACCATTCCGATGATTCATTCAATAGCAGATTGTAGGTATCAAAAGAAAGCCAACAGATTTCAGAATTTTCTAGCGATTGAATAGCTCCGGCACTGGGTTCCTGATTGATAAAGCTTCTGTAAGAAGTGATAAAAGTGCCGGGTACATAAAAATCACTGATAAACTCTTCTCCATCCTTCTCTCTAAATGAACGCAGATATCCTTTTTCCACAAATCCTATAAACGAACAAGTCTTACCGATTTGCAAAAGATATTCTTTATTTGTAAAAAATCTCTGTTCTGAAACTTCTATTAATCTATCATAGTAATGATCAGAAAGTTTTAGCTTGTCCGTCACTATTGAATATAAGGATTGATACATTATTTTTCAATTTTTTATTACTGAAGTAATTTACCCCATTCGTTCAATTGCCTGAGTACTTCTACTAACTTTTGACCAAGTTCGGTCAATGTATATTCCACTTTAGGAGGCAATTGATTGTATGATTTCTTTGCTATAAGTCCATCCGTTTCGATTTCTTTAAGCTGTTGATTCAGAACACGTCTATCTACATTTTCTATTTCCCGAAGAAATTCACAAGGACGTTTCTTTCCTGCATTCATATGCCAGATTATGGGGATTTTCCATTTTCCTGAAATGGTATTGACTGCAATTTCGAGTGGGCATTCTTTTTCTGTAATTGTTCGTATCTTTTCTTTCATCAAAGAGTGACTTTTATATCCCTACCGCATAAAAATATGCGGTATTGTGTATTTAAAAGGAAATACCGAGTTTCGCTTATAATATATTAAATAAATCGGATATGACAAATCTACAAAAACAAATCGAAAATCTGAATAATTCAATAGGTTCGCAATTACCTCAGGAAATATTGAAGGCATTTGCTGATTCAATTGCTGATTTAAAGGCAAAAGGAATAGAAAATTATTCTTTTAAGGAAGGAAGGAAAATCCCTTCGTTTTGTCTTAAATCAACACGAAAAGGAATAAGTATTAATTCGGATGATTTATTGAATAATTATGATAAGGTTATCTTGGCTTTTTTCAGAGGAAACTGGTGTCCGTATTGTAATCTGGAACTAAAGGCACTACAAAATTCTTTGGGACAAATTGAAAAAAAGAAGGTTAAGCTGCTTGCAATATCTCCCCAAAAACCGGAATACAGCACAATGATGAAAGAGGAAAATAAATTATCTTATGATATATTATTTGATGAAGATAACATTTTTGCTAAACAACTTGGTATTTCATTTCAATTACAGGATTTTGTTATTACTCATTACCGGCAATTAGGAATTAACTTGAGAGAATTTAACGGAAATGATGAAAATTCTCTTCCTATACCTGCTGTATTTGTTATAGATAAAAATTATAAGATCACATACTCTTTTGTTGATGCCAATTATATGAATCGTATCAATATAGATGAATTGATAAAAAATTTGTGATAAAAAAACATTAAAGTCTTTTACTCCTTTCTTAATTTTCTTTTTATTCAATTGATCAAGTCTGTTAATTATTCGTACGTTTTTTTAGTACCTATAATTACTTTTAATATCCAGAACCTTAGTATATATCATTGTTATCATCAATTAGATATGAAAGAAATAGAAAATATAAAAAAACAGCTAGAAGATAATTTAACTTAATATTCATACAAATATTATACAACTTATATTTGAAAATATAGGTTATTTAAATGATCTATAAATTACAGTTTTTATATAAACTAATAGCCTGTAATATATTAAAATTTACATATTTTTTAATATAATATTTTCAAAATTATATATTCAATAATTATATTTTAAATGTTAAATAAAAATTTCTTTTCAACGTTTGACTTCAATATAATTTCATAATAATTTTGAAAAGATATATACATTCTTATATAAGCAAGGATTTACCTGAAATATGCTATACAGATTTCTAACATTTTTCTCTTTGAAGCATGACACGAAATGTCGTTATGTAAATGCCTTGCAAGTAAGAATTATCATAATGAAAAATTTTTCATCATTTTTTATTGATAATATTCTTCATCGGACACAGATTTTAACCAAACCACACCACCATCATTTAAGTTTGGACTTATTGCTATGTGTATCATTGTATCCTCTGACGAAGCTCCATGCCAATGCACTATATTAGAAGGACATTTTATTACATCTCCTTTTTTAATAACTTCTTTCGGTTTGCCTTTTTCTTGATAGTACCCCACTCCTCTTGTTACCAAAAGTATCTGACCTCCTTTGTGATAGTGCCATTTAGTTCTAGCTTTGGGTTCAAAAGTAACATTGCCAATTTGTGTGTATAATGTACTGTCGGATTGAACCAACATTTGTAGCCAAACTTTGCCAGTAAAATTGTTATTATTTACTTCTTTGCCTTGCGGGAAAACAAGGTTATCTTGTTCGTTCTTATTTTTACTACTCTTGCAGCTTGTATACAAAATAGTTAAAAAAAACAATAGTAATATATACTTTAATTTATGATTTACCATCATTCAATTTTAAAGGTTGATTTTATAGAAATTAACCAATTTATTTACTATTTGTAATACGCATTCAGGTTTCCAATATGTCTGTATATGAGTAGCACCTTCTACTAAAAACAATTGTTTATTTTTTGCATTGACTGCTTTTTTAAATGCTTCATCAGTCATATATTTTGTATCTGCCTTGCTTCCTGCTATCATTAATAAAGGTTGATTAATCAATTCAATTTGATCCGTTGCATCCCAAGCCATTAAATCCATCAAGCTACTTGTAGTATACAGAAAGGTTGAATTAGGATGAGCGTGCGTCCTATAATAGTATTCATATCCTTCGCGATACAGATCGGTTGAAGTTTTTGCAATTTCTTCATCTGTTATGCTTGCAACACCCGAATAAAGTATTTTGCCCCCTGCGGCTTCTTGTGCTCTTGCATCCGATGCTTGTTTCAATCGTTCCTGAATCGTTTTTAATTGAGAATTTTGAAAACCGTTACGCCTTACTTGGCCTGAATTAAACATACTTAATGTAGCTACTACTTTAAACCGTTTATCTGTTTGTACTGTTTTTAAAGTATAACCACCTCCACCGCAAATACCCAAAGCACCTAAACGATTTGCATCTACGCCCGGATATTGTGTAATAAAATCAGCTGCTCCACGTATATCTTCGATCCTGTATTGCGGTTTATCCATATGACGAGGTTCACCTCCGCTTGCTCCCTGATAGGCCGCATCAAAAGCGATAGTGATATAACCAGCCTCTGCTAAACGTTGAGCATATAATCCGGCAGTCTGTTCTTTTATTCCCCCATTGGGATGTGCTACAACTATGGCAGAATATTTTTTGGATACATCGTAATTGGCAGGTGTATAAACATTTGCTGCAATATCTATTCCATTAACTTTATAAGTTACAGGGTGAATATTTATCTTACCTTTTATATTCTCTGTAATTGCTCCTTCATATACTAAACCAAAGGGATTTTGATCGTAATTTTTTTGATTTACTTGTGCATTTACCATATCAGTTAATAATAAATTTATTAATACTATTATGAATGTTAATTTTCTCATTATCATAATTATTTTATGATTGCTATTATCTATTTAAACCTTTTTTTAAACTTTTCCATAACCGAAACTTAAACCCATACAACCTAAACCCAATGCAGATACTTCTAATCCACTACTCCCTAATATTCTTTTTTGCATTCTATTTTGATTGATTGATCTTAAGTATCCGTATCCCATTCAAAACTCTCTTTGCTGATTTTGCTTCTTTTTTTCCTAAGGTTGTTTTTATAACATTTATAAATTCATATAATTGTTCGGGAGATAAACCTAAATTCATACAAATGGTTAAATGGCTTTTGAGCATCGGTTCCGATTTACCTATGGATGTAATTACGGAAATGGTCGCCAATTCTCTTTGAATATAGTTTAATACATCTCTTTCAAAAATATCTGCAAACAAATGTTCTTTTAAATAGATATCAATTATTGGTGCAAATGCTGAATAGCCTGTAAGTATATCGGATTGTGGCATTTGGTTTAATTTAACTAAAATATTTTTTCCCCGCTCATACTTACTATCCGTCTCATCAATCTTTGAAGCCTCTTTACCTACCTTATCCTTTAAGCCTTTTCTCTTTCTTTCTTCCATGACCTCCATAAAAGTCTGTAATCCCCTGATGCTGCGGGGAAACCCACAATAAGCATATAAGTGTACCAATATTTCTTTTATTTCATTAACGGTAAGTCCTGCTTCAAGTCCTATATTTAAGGCCGTCTTTAATTTATCTAAATTCCCTTTTGCCGTCAAAGCAGAAATTGAAATAATGCTTTGCTCTTGTAAACTTAAATTTTTATTTCTTGTTTCCATTTGTTGTGCTTTTAAGAAATTTGTAAACAATGAAATAGAAATTATTATAATTATAAGATTAATTATTTTCAATGGTTTTTTCTCTCTTTTTAATTATACAAATTTCGAAATATTAAAAGCTACTTATTTATATCAATTACGTTTTTATCTACCAATATTACAGATTGAAGAACAATAGCGTGAAATAAGGTAAATGATTTTGTAAATTTGTTTTGTTAGTTTAAAAGAGGTAAATAATGAATGATATTCTAAATTTTAATACAATAAAAGAATATAATACCTTCAACAACAATAAGACGTTGCATCCTTTGGTAAGTGTGGTTCATTTATATAAGGCTGAACCAAGAAAACTTAAACGCTTGCGCTATGGTTTTTATACTATATTTTTGAAACAAATTTTCTGTGGTGACCTTCGTTATGGATTAAGTAATTATGATTATGAAGAAGGTACGTTAATTTTTCTTGCTCCTAATCAGGTAATCGGGCAAAGCGAAAATAATTATTATCAGCCACAAGGCATAGCATTAGTATTCCATCATGATTTAATTGCAGGAACCTCACTCGGAAAAAATATAGGTAATTATCATTTTTTCTCTTATGCTGTTAATGAAGCTTTGCATTTGTCTGAACAGGAAAGAAAGATTATTCAGGATTGTTTTTCAAAAATTGAATATGAATTACAACATGCTATTGATAAACATAGTAAACAACTGATTATATCTAATATTGAATTGTTCTTAAATTATTGTACACGATTTTATGATCGTCAATTTATTACAAGAGATAATGTAAATAAAGGAATTTTAGAGCGTTTTGAACTTTTAATGAATAATTATTTCCTTTCGGATAAACCACAAAATATAGGTTTACCATCTGTCGCATGGTGTGCTGAGGAACTTCATTTATCAGCTAATTATTTTGGCGATTTAATTAAAAAAGAAACCGGTTTATCAGCGCAAGAATATATACAATCTAAAGTAATTAATATAGCCAAAGAACGAATTTTTGAAAACAATAAATCTATCAGTGAAATTGCCTATGAATTAGGTTTTAAATATCCGCAACATTTTACAAGACTGTTTAAGCAAAAAACAGGCATTCCCCCTATTCAGTTTAGGAATTTGAATTAATTCCTTACTTTTTTAGCATCAATTATCTAAGGATTACAACTTTAGTCATTTTAGATACCCCTAATTATAATTACAGAAATTATAAGAATTTAGTCAAACTCTATTTTAATAAAATTAGTTCAATAAAAAATAAGGCATTTAGAAAATTTTGTAACATTAAGTCTATTAAAATCATTAATTTTTCATTATAATAAAGAACCTAGCAGAATGTTCAAATTATCTTATATTATCTACTTTACATTGAATTCTAGGTAAAATCTTTATTATCATTAGCCCATAAAGACATTGTTTTTCGATACGAAAAATTAGAATATTCGGAAAGTTTTGGGAAATAAAAAAGTCAATTATCTGATTTACAAATAATTGACTTTTAGTTTAGTAGCGGGAACAGGACTCGAACCTGTGACCTTCGGGTTATGAGCCCGACGAGCTACCTACTGCTCCATCCCGCGATGTTTGTGAGTGCAAATATACAATAATTTTTCTTTCTACCAAAAATTAATTTTCTTTTTTTATGGGTGGGTGATTTTGTATATAATTTAATACCTCTTCCGGTTCATCTGTTAAAAAAAGTAAATCTTTATATTTTGTTCCCACAGCTAATTGATGTAAGGTGGAGTATAATGAAGTATCTTCCACATATCTTTTTTTACTCAAAAAAACCATAGGACTATAATATCCATAGGTTCCATAATGATTTTGAGTTGCTTCTTGAAAAATTTCCTGAGTGGTTCCTGCACTTCCAGGTGCATAAATTACTCCATATAAGCAAATAGCTAATAAAATATCTTCTCTTATACTATTAGAAAAATATTTTGCAATATGAGAGGCAAATACATTGCTGGGTTCATGCCCATAAAACCAAGTAGGAACTGCTAAATTTTCCATTCCCGCAGGATATTTCTGTATTACTTTTAACGCTTGTTCCTTGTAATTAGGATGTAAATATTCCTGTTGGCAGGTATCTAAATCTGAAAGAATTTTTAAAGCATCATTAAATTCATCATCAGAATATGAAGCCATATAAGCACCAAAATTTGCTGCCTCCATAATTCCGGGTCCACCTCCGCTTACAATATAATAACCTTTTTTAGCAAGGAGCCTTGCAGATTGTGCTGTTTTTATATAATATTCAGATTTTCTGGAGGAAGAGTGTCCCCCCATAAAACCTACACTTTTTTTCTCTGTCATTCCTTCATCATCAAACATTAATAACTCTCTCAACCCATTATCTATACTATAATCATGTACTCTTTGTGTAAGAGCCTCATCCATAGAGGGATTGAATCTTGTTTGATTAAAATGAGCATAGATTTTTTCGTCTTGTGTAATGTTATCTTCAGGTTCTTTATTCATTAACTCTTTCCAAGTATACAAAGATTTACGTGTGGGTTTGTATGGAAGTTCTTTAAACTTAGGGTATATAAAAACACCTTGTTTAGTCAAATAAATAAAATCTTCTTGAGATAAATCACAATTTATGAATATGGTATTTTTAAAAGTAAATTGGGACCAATCAACCTTCAGTATAACAAAATCTATATTTTGTATGACATTGTCATTAAAGTTATGATTTTCATGTATATAATTTTTAAATTCTGCTTCTGATTTTATAAAATTTTTAAACCGTTTTATACTCATTATAATTCCTCTTAAAATAGCCTCATTAGTTAATTTTTTTTCTTATTATTTCTTTTAAATGATTTAATTCGTCCCATCTTCTATTCGAGGCTAAATTTGCTTGTTCCGGCCAAGAAGAGGGATCATGAATTTTATAGGAATCACCTCCATAAATCCATAAAATATTTTTTAATTTTTCTTCTGTTGTTGAAGCTAATTGTTCCCAAGTATATATTCCGTTTTCATTTAAAAAAAACTCAATCCTTTCTCCAATACCTTCTATAATCTTCAAATCATCTTTAATAATAGAGGATGAAATTTCTTTATTTTCAAGTATTTCCCCTTTTATCTGCTGAGTATCTGTAAAATTATATTTTTCCTCATTAGATTTCTCGTTTTTTATATGTTTTTTTCTTTTTTCAATAATTCCTCCGGTATAAAGCACTTTCATATCCTCTAATTTATTAACATGTTGTGCTAATTTATTTTTTAATTTCTCATTTTCTTGTTCTATTATATGCAAATTATCCTCTGCTTTTTTACCAAAAAATAAGCCCATGAAATAAAATATAAATGCTGTTATTATTAATGGTACGATTACCCATAATACTCCTCTAAAAAATGCCTGAGTTGAAGGGTCTTTACTTGAGAAGTTTTCATTCCAATGAATATTGTTAAAATTTAAATTTTCTACTTCACTTATATACCAATAACTTACCCCGGCTATCCAAAATATTCCTATAGTAAAAAAAATCCAAAATAATATTTTTTTATTCATAAACAGTTATTTTAATAAATATAACATAATTTTTAATTTATTTTATTTAAAATTACTTATTTTTTTTCAGATATGAATTTACAAGTTCATAAAACTCTTCAGGTCTATCTAATTCAATATTTATAGGCAAATAATATAAATTATCTCTAAATTGATGAAAACATTTTAATCGCATATAATCTTTTTCTGTAGTAAGAATTATCCTATCTCCTTCTATTTTTTGATAGGATTTTTGTATATTTTCTATATCAAATTCTGTAAAATTATGATGGTCTTTAAATTGTAAATGGATTATAGATTTAAAATGTTGCTCAACAAAATCCAAAATGTTATTACAATTGGCTATCCCTGTTACTAACAACACTTTATAATGCGATATATCTTTTATATTGAGGGTAAAATTATAAGATTTGATTTTATCTTCATAAACTATTTTAGAAAAAAATAATGATTGATAAGTTTGTAATTTTAGTTTTCTTTCTATTATTTTCTTTTCTTCTGAGGATAGGAATTCGGGACATTTTGTTACTACAACGATCTTTGCTCTTTTAGCTCCATAAACTCCTTCCCGTAAACGTCCTAAGGGTAAAAGATGGTCTTCATAATAAGGAGAATGATAATCGGTCAGTAAAATATATAATCCTGCCTTTACATAACGGTGTTGAAAGGCATCATCTAATATAAAAATATCCGGATTGAAATCTTTTATAAAATTATTTATTCCATGTACTCTTTTTTCATCGACTCCAACTACAATTTTATTTCGAAAACGTTCAAAAAACTGCATAGGTTCATCCCCTATTTGTTCAAAAGTTGTTTTATAATTAGCAAAAAAATATCCTTTGGTTATTCTTCCATATCCGCGACTTATCACACCTATTAATCCTTTATCTTTTAATAATTCAATTAAATAAATAACAAAGGGTGATTTTCCGGTTCCTCCTACATTTAAATTACCTACAACAATTACAGGTTTATTAAATTTTTTGGACCTTAAAAATCCCCAATCAAAAAACTTATTTCTTATATAAGTGACTAACCAGTATATACTAGCAAAAGGATAGAGTAATATCTTCATATTTTCAACAAAATTAAAATTTAAATAATGATATTTACTTCTCTTTCTAAAAGAATATCAAATAACTTATTAACATCTCTTATTATTTGTTCGGATAATTGATATATTTCTTCTCCGGTTCCTCCACCATAATTAACTAATACTAAAGCCTGTTTTTCATGAACCCCAACATTTCCAACTTTTTTTCCTTTCCAACCAACTTTTTCGATAAGCCAAGCAGCCGGAATTTTTACTGTATTATGAGATAATATATAATGTGGAATTTCGGAATATATTTTCTGTATGTTTTTAAATTTATACAGAGGTATTGTAGGATTTTTAAAAAAACTCCCTGCATTTCCTAATACCATAGGATCAGGTAGTTTGCTCCTACGTATATTAACTATTGCTTTACTAATATCTTTTATAGTCGGTTCTACTATTTTATGTTTATTTAATTCTTCTTTTATAGCTCCATATGAATAATTAAGAATATGATTTTTTGTTGTTAATTTAAACCTTACTTCTAATATTATATATTTATTTTTTGCTATATTTTTAAAAATAGAATCCCTATAACCAAACTCACATTGATTATTGCTAAAAGATTCTATTTTCCTTGTAGATATATTAAGAGCTAAAAGGGAATTAAACGTATCTTTTATTTCTACTCCATAGGCTCCAATATTTTGTACCGGAGAAGTACCCACATTCCCTGGGATAAGTGATAAATTTTCCAAACCACCATAATTGTGATTTACACAATATTTCACAAAACTATGCCAGTATTCTCCTGCCATTGCAGATATTATGATATGTTGATGAGATTCTTCATTTATTTTTAATCCCTTCAAATTTAATTGTACGACTAAACCATTAAATTTTTTTGTAAATAAAACATTACTTCCCCCACCTAAAACTAATAAAGAAATTTTCTTTTCATCACAAAAATCCAACGCTTCATTTAATTCTTCTACTGTATTTACTTTAACAAAATATTTACAAAATGCAGGAACCTTAAATGTGGTAAATGATTCTATGTTTATATTTTCTTGGATAATTATCATGATTTTATTTGTGAATTTTTCATAACTTAATTTAAAAAAACAAGAATTAAATGCAGGTAATGGATCTTAAATTTTGTAAAATTTAAGTATTATTGGACTTTTATTTTAAAAAATAAATTTATTTTTAATTATGCATAGGTAATTAATTAAGATTTTAATACTAAACAATTAAAAAGAAAACTTGGCATAATTTTTTATATTATTCTTGGTGTTGACAAATTTATTGACTAAATTTGTTAGTAACAAGAAAAAAATAAAATTTTGTAAATTAATAAAATCATATTATCATGGGAAATAAAAACGCACAAAACATTCTAACAGGTATAATATTAGGTGCTGCTGCAGGTCTTTTAGCAGGAGTTCTTATGGCTCCAGATAAAGGTAAAAATACACGTAAAAAATTAAAACGAAAAGTAGAAGATTTAAGTGATAACCTTAAAGACACCTATGATAAATATAAACATGAATTGAAAGGAGGCTATGATAAATATAAAAAAGAGTTTCAAAAGAGAAAAGATGATGTTGTAGATAATCTTACAGAAGAGTATAACGATTTAGCTAAAAAATAAATATATTTTTATAAAGAGGGTCAAATAATTATTCTGACTCTTTTTTATTTATTTAAATCCTTTAAACTATGGTGGGAATTATAAAAAATTATATTGCAAAAAGAATTGAATTATTAAAGCTTGAATTAATGGAGCAAACTTCTAATTTAGTTAGTATATTAATCTATGTTTTTATTATTCTCACCCTTGTCATGATGTTTTTCTTTCTTTTTAGCTTTGCTATAGGACTACTTATAGGGGAACTATTGGGAAATACAGGTTTAGGTATACTAATTTTTTCTTTATTCTATTTAATTGCATTCTTTGTTTTACTTTTAAATTACAACAGACTAAGAAAATATACTATGCGTAAAATTTTAGAGTTTCAGTTAAATTACAAAGAAAATGCAAATGATGACAAAGACTAATGAAAAATATAGTTATGAAGATTTTTTGCTAAGAAAAAGAATTTTAAAGCAAGAAATTAATGATATTGAAAAATCTGTATCTTTAGAAAATTTGCCTAATACATTAGGGATGTTGGCAAATAATATTAAAGATAAAACATGGGGACTTATTCAAAACCCTAATTTTTTAAATTTATCAGTAAATACGGGAATAGGTTTTATTTCCGAAAAAATTTTATCAAAATTTATAAATAAAAAAAGCATTCCTGGCAAAATTGCCTTAATTGCATTAAGTTATTTAGTTCCTTTGACCATTAATAAAACAAAAAAATATCTAACCAATAAAAAGAAAAACTCACAAATTTCCAACAGTTAAGAATATTTATTAAATAAAATAAAGGATTATAACAAAATAATCCTTTATTTTTTCATTAATAAAATTAGTTTACTGCTGAAGATAATTCTGCTCCGGCTTTAAATTTAGCAACTTTTTTAGCTGGGATTTTAATTTTAGCTTTAGTTTGAGGATTAATACCTTCTCTTGCGCTTCTTTCAGAAACTGAAAAAGTTCCAAATCCAACTAAAGTAACTTTATCTCCTTTTTTTAGTGATTTAGTTACATTTGCTAAAAATGAATCTAAAGCTTTTTTTGCTGCTGCTTTAGTAATATCTGCATCAGCTGCAATTGCATCAATTAATTCTGACTTGTTCATATTTTTTTTATTTTAATAAGGTTATTTATCTTAATGTAACAAAGGTAATACTTTGTTTTATATATGCAAGTGATTTTGAATATTTTTTCGTTATATCAAAGAAAGCTAATCATTCTTACTATCTAATTTTTATGATTTCTTATTTTTTAAATTTTTAAAAATAAGCCTTATCCTTTATTAATTTATTATTTTCTGAATATATTATTAGTTCATTATTTATAAATGGAAATATCTCATTTTTTTCCTCCTCTGGATATAGCAAATGTATATTAGCCCCTGCATCTAATGTAAAATAAAGATGATGTCTTGTATCCTTTCTAAACTCCCATATTTTTTTTATTGCGGCTAATGTTTCCGGTTTCATTAAAATAAATGCCGGAAATGAAGTCATCATCATCGCATGAAGACTAAGAGCTTCATGCTCCACAATTCTGCCAAAAGTTTCTAAATCTCCTTTTTGTAACACCATTGTTAATTCAGAAAGATTTTTTCTTGCTTCCGTAAATCTTGTCTTTGCATATGGATGATCTTTCATTAAATCGTGTCCTAATGTACTGCTAATTTCTTTTACTCCTTCATGAATTAGTAATACGGTATCCTGAATAGTTTTAAAAACAGGAGATATTTCAAACGGAAAAGGTATAGCATATAAATCCGAACTTCCCGGAATTGTTTTATGTTTTCCCCAAACTACCAATCCTTTATAAACAGAACGGCAAGCACTTCCAGAACCTAATCTTGCTAAAAATGAAATTTTAACTTTATTAAATTCTTCATTATTTTTTTCTCCTAAAAGTGTACTCATTCTAACTAAACAATCGGCTATAGCTCCAAAACCTGATGCTGAAGATGCTATACCACTACTGTGAGGAAAAGAATTTGTAGTGTTAATTATATATTTATACTTATCAATAAATGGTAGATATGGTTTTATTGACAAAAAATATTTTTCAATTTTCTTACTAAATTTTTCGTTAAAATGCTTCCCTAAAAAAACCTGAACAGAAAACTTTGCAGTTTTTTCAAAATTTATCGTTGTTTGGGTAAAACTTTCAGAAAGTGTGTAACTAATAGACGGATTGGCTGGTAATTGTGGATAATATTTCCCCCAATACTTTATCAATGCTATATTTGAACCACATTTTGATTCTATTTTTCCTTTATCTACAAGATTATACTTATAATCAGAAATAAAGTCTTTTTCAGTCATTTTTTATTTTTTTATAGTGTAAGTAATTATTTGCGTGAAACTCTAATGATTTTTTTAATGGTGTAAATGTAAAGCCTAATGTTTCATTAATTTTTTTATTGCAATATTCCGTTTTAGAAGTTAAAGCTAAAAATGTAGCTTTATTTAATTTTTTCTTAATCGGTAATATGCGAGAAAATAATGCAATTTTAGATAACCAAAAATCTGAAATTTTAATTGGCGGTTTTTTATTAAAGTATTTTCTTAAAATCTGAAAAACTTTTTGATAAGTGGCATTTTCACTAACTAATATATATTTTTCATTAAAAATAGAATTATTATCCATTAATTGTATGCTTATTTTACTTACATCTTCTGCATCAATATAAGCTGAAAGTCCTGATGGATAAAATGCATTTTTAGTCATTGCCATATCGTATAAAAAACCACTGCTTCTCTCCCAATTTCCGGATCCAAGGATTATTCCCGGATTTACTACTATTACTTTTAAACCTTCTTGAGAACCTCTCCAAACTTCCATTTCTGCAGCATATTTGGAACTTGCGTAAGAGGAATGTATATTTTTAAAATTCCATTCAGCTTTTTCATCAATATAGGGTTGCCCTGGTATTATGTCTAATGTAGCGATTGAACTGATAAAACAAAATTTTTCTATTTGCTTTTCAATACTAATATTAATTATATTTTTTGTTCCTTCTACGTTTACTTTATATAATTCATCTTTTTGATTTTCATCAAAAGAAACCTTTCCTGCAATATGATATACATGTGTAACTCCTTCTAATGCAATTATTAATGATGATATATCTAATAAATCACCTTCTACCCATTGCAATGAATTATAAAATTGTAAATATTTTTCAGGTTCATAAATTTTAAACAATTCTAAAACTTCATGCTTAGGGGCATTATGACGTAACAATACTCTAACTTTCTTATTTAATCGTACTAATTGCAATAAAAAATAAGTGCCCAATAGTCCTGTACCTCCTGTTACTAATACCATTTTCTAACCTTAAATTAAAGTTCTTTCAAAATATAATTATATTTTTAAATAAACCAACCAAAATCACTAATTAACATCTAAAATCTATATCTCATACAAAAATATATATCTAGACTTTACTTGACGAAATGAAAATAAATTTCTGCATTAAACATTCATTCAAATGATTAAATTGTATTTTGCTAAAATAGTCATTTATGTTTAAAAATCTTTAATTGCTATTGTGTATTTATGGATAATAGATAATAATTAAAAATGATCAATCAAAATTATTACCAGATATCAGACTATCAATTTACTATAATATCACAAATTAATATTATATTAAAATAGATATATAATATTTTATAATATATATTGATTATAATAAAACTGAAATTCCAAATACGAATAGACTTCATATTATATAATTTCAATTTTTCCTTCATAAACTAAATTAAAATCACAAACATTACTATATGTATTTTTATTAATTTAAATTAATTTTTGTTCATTTATTTAAAAATACATATTTAACAATATTTTATTATTATTTTTTAATAATATATTATATTAATCAAAAATATTAAAATTATTAACAAAAAAAACACATATTAATTACATTTTTTTAATACAAAACTCTAAATTTGCACGATTAACAGATAAAAAGAACAACACATTGAAAAAACTATTTTTTATTATACTACATTTAAGTATAATTATTTCAGTTAAATCACAAGTACGTTTTGGTTTAAAAGGGAGTTTACAGTTCACTAACGTTATAGACATACATGCGCATTCTGATACACGAGACTGTGGAATAGCTTTTGGAGGATTTTTACAAATTCCTTTTAATAAATACAATGAAAATTTGTTTATAAAACCTGAAATTTTATATTCACAACAAGGTGAATATGATGGGGATGACAAATATTTTCAGGATTATATTAATATTCCTATAATGATTAAATATTATTTATCTGAACTTATTCCGATAAGCAATTATGGAAATAGTGAGCTTTTTGCGGAAATAGGTCCTCAAATAGGGTATTTAATTCATGAAAAAAACAAAGAAAAAGATCATCTAAGATATGCAAAGGCTGGGAATACAGATATTTCTATAGGACTAGGAGCCGGTGTTGCTTTTTATAGGACATTTGAAATAAATTTCCGATATAATTACGGACTTACAGATGTATATAAAGATTATTCTAAATTTAATAATACATCAAATTTTGCTTTTTCTTTATCTTATATATTTTAATTAATTCATTAATGTTTAATACTTTACTTCTATTTTAGTTTGTAATACTTAAGAATATAGAATTTCTTTATTATATTATTTATTTTCTTTCTAAAAGAGTTTTTATTAATCCTATAAGATTTGTAAATTTGTAAAATACATTTATTTATAATTTTATAAAGACATAGTGATGATTAGTAAAGACGAAATCAAGAAATATCTAAAGGAAATAGAAGTTGATGATCTAATTAGAAATATACAAATTATGGGAGACACTGTAATGATAGATATGCTCTCCCACTCTCCTGCAATGCACGAAAAAAAGAGAATGGAAGTGGCTATGCAGGCAGCATTTGAAGAAAAGTTTGGAAAAGATATTCATTTAAAATTAAATATAATAGTAGAAGTTCCTGAAAAGGAAACTAAAAAAGGAAAAAATATTCCAAAAATTAAAAATATCATAGCTATAGCTTCAGGTAAAGGTGGAGTAGGAAAATCCACAGTCGCTTCAAATCTTTCAATAGCTTTAGTTAAAATGGGATTTAAAGTAGGGTTATTAGATGCTGATATATATGGGCCTTCGATCCCTACTATGTTTGATGCTGTTAATGAAAAGCCTATATCAAAAGAAAATAAAATCGAACCTATAGAAAGTTATGGGGTAAAATTGCTTTCTCTTGGTTTTTTTGCGGGTTCTAATCAGGCTGTAGTTTGGCGTGGAGCAATGGCCTCTAAAGCTATACATCAGTTATTACATGATTCCAATTGGGGAGAGTTAGATTTTCTTTTAATCGATTTACCTCCCGGAACCGGAGATATTCATCTTTCCATAGTGCAAGAAGTACCAGTAACAGGGGCTGTTATTGTAAGCACCCCTCAGCACATTGCATTAGCTGATGTAAAAAAAGGTCTTGGTATGTTCCAAATGCCTGAAATTAATGTACCTGTATTAGGATTAATTGAAAATATGGCTTATTTCACTCCTAAAGAATTACCAGATAACAAATATTACTTGTTTGGAAAAAAAGGTGTACAAAAACTATCAGAAAGTCTTGAAATACCTTTTTTAGGAGAAATACCTATTATACAATCTATTAGAGAAGCTTCTGATTATGGAAGACCTGCTGTTTTACAAGACAATGAAATAATTTCTAATATATATTCAAATATTTGTAAAAAAATGGTACAAAGTTTAGTTAAAAGAAATGAAAATTTACCTCCTACAGAAGCGGTAAGAATAACAACTATGGCCGGATGTTCAACTCAATAAAGCATTAATTATGTCAAATACGATTTTAAATAAGGTAAATAAAGCACTGGAAGAAATACGTCCATTTTTAATTTCCGATGGTGGAAATGTGGAACTTATTGAGGTAAAAGATCATATTGTAAAAGTAAAACTTACAGGGGCTTGCAATGGTTGTTTTGTGAATCAAAGCACTCTTAAATTAGGAATAGAAGCAACCATAAAAAAATATGCGCCTGAAATAACTGAAGTAGTTAATATATCTGCTTAAAATAATATTTTAATTAGAGATAGAAGTTTAGTTTAGATTTTAATTTTTTCTATTTTATTTAAATTATTACATTTGTCTGTTATTAAATTTCGTTCATGAAAAAGTTTTTTATAATTTTTATTTTTTTATTTTCAACTTTTTTACTTGTAACAGCTAGTTCTACTGAAACACTTTTTCCTGCTTCGGAATTAAATAATGGAGAATATTTAAGATACAGAGTTCATTATATGTTAATAAATGCAGGATATGCTACGTTAACTACCAGTGAAACTAATTATAACGGAAAGCCCCACTATCATGTAGTAGGAGAAGGTTATTCTACCGGATCAGCTAAATTATTTTTTAAGGTTGAAGATAGATATGAAACTTACATGGATAAAGTCACTCTTCTTTCTTCCAAATTTATCAGGAAAATAAGAGAAAGTTCCTACGTAAGAAATCAATCTATGACAATTGACCATATCAATAAAAAAATTACATATACGAACGAGAGTGATAAAACATCCAAATATTATACATATACAGGAGAGATTCACGATATGCTTTCAGCTTTTTATTATTTAAGAAATATGAATACAGATGGTTATAAATCTGGAGACTTTATAAGTCTTAATATTTTTTTAGATTATGAAATATTAAATTTTAAATTAAAAATTTTATCACGAGAAACTATAAAATCAAATTTTGGAAAAGTTAAGTGTATTAAATTAAGACCATATGTACTTTCTGGACGCGTTTTTAAAGAAAAAGAAAGTGTTACTATGTGGGTTACAGATGATGTTAATCATATACCGATACAAATAAAAGCGGAACTTGCAGTGGGTTCCTTAAAAGCAGATTTAAGTAATTACAAAAATCTACAAAGTCCCATTAATTTTATTAAATAATCACATTGTTATCTCACTTGGTAAAATATACTTTTCCTTTTTTACCTTTCCAATCTGCACCATTTTTTATTAAATCTATTAATTTTTCATCTATTTCAGAGCATAGTGATTTATTTATAATGAAATTATAAGGTCTCCTTTGTTCCGAAACTGAAAAACTAATAACAATATCTCCTTTATCAGATTTACATTTATTATTTTTAAATAAGTGCATGTGATCTTTTAAATATAGTTTATAAAGTTTGTCTCCTATAACCGGAACTGCGTCATACTCCTGAAGTTCCGAAAATCTATCGACATTTATTGATCCTAATAATTGATCTTTATTATTTTGACTATTACCTTTCTCACTTTTTGAGGTGTTTTTACCTATTAATGACAGTCGATTTATTTTTTTAGAATCTAAATCTAAGTTTGAATCTTTTTTATTATCATATTTCTCATTTTCTAAATTTTTTGATAAAGAGGGAGAAGTTCTTATAGTTTTGTCTATCTGTATCATTCCCTGAGCAGATAATGGATGGTCAAAATATACCGAATTATTATGATAAGCTATACTTAGAGTGTCTAAATTTTGAATTTTATTCTTCTCATTATTATCAATATTAGAAGGAAAAGTTATAGCATTATCTGCATGTTTCATTCTATAATCAGATAACGATTGCTCCAAATAGATAGAATTATTTTGCAAGGCTAAACTAAGAGTTTCTAAATTATTATCTTTTTTCTCCTCATCTATTTTTAAATTTTTTTTATTTTTAGATATAAATAACTTATTATACACTTTATTTTCCTTTTCGAAAGAACCTTTGGTATCTAGATTTTCATTTTTTTTATTTTCTTGAATTTCATTTGTTATTACTTCATTTTTAGACGTTGTATGATTAGCAAACACTTTGTTTTCTTTATTTGTATTATTCATAAAGAAATAAGCTCCAATAAAAAATAAAATTATAATACTGGCTGCTATATAATAATAATAAGTATATATTTTTTTCTTTTCTGTTTTTTTTAAAATTTGGCTTTTTAATTTATCTATAGTATTAATATGATTTCCCTCTACTAAGTCATATCCTTCTAAAGCATCTTGCAAAAAAGGATCCTGCATAGCTTCTCTTTCCAAATCATGAGCTTTTTTTCCTTTTCTATTTCCTTGTATGTAATCTTTTAGATTTTTCACTTTGAATTTTTTTCCATGCAAATTTTTAAATTTCTTTTTCCATTTTGGATATAACTTTTTACACTTTTCAAATGATATTTAGTTTCTATAACAATTTCTGCATATGACTTTTCTTTAAAAAAAAACTTTTCTATACTAATTCGCTGAGGTTCCGGTAACTTTTCTATACATTGTTTTAATATAGAAAACTTTTGATCTTCATTTTGTTCATCTAATAGATACAAAATTTCTACAGATTCCATAGATTCTTCATTAAAATCTGTGAAAATTTCTTTTTTTATAGCTCTAATTTCTTGCAAACAATGATTTCTTGCTACCGAATATATCCAAGTTTTAAAATTGGAAATTGAATAATTTATAATTTTAGTAACTAAGTTTTCAAATATTTGCATTACAGCATCTTGTGCTTTTTCATCATCTTTTAAATATTTAAGACAAAGACCATAAATTAAGGGTATATATTTATTATAAAGTACTCCAAAATACTCAGAATTTAATGTTTCTTTATATTTTCTTAAAAGTTCTTCATCACTTAATTGAGATATTTTAAAACGAATTTTCAACAATTTACAAATTAAAAGTGTAAAATTAAGAATTTGTTTTTGGGTTATATAATCTTATTACAAATTATAATCAGTAAATAATTAGTATTTTCCTAACAGGCTGTTAAATATTTAACCTTTTTATTCATTTTTATTTAAATGAAAATTATCTTTAGTAAATTGCGGAAAAATTTATAAATGAGAAAAATAATTTTTGCATATTCATTATTACTATTTTTAACTGCTTGTAAAAATGAAGAAAAGTCTAAACTTATAGATAATTCAAATATTAAAAATACTCAAAAAAATAAAAATCAATCTCAAATATCCACATCTGATAAAAATTCATCCTCTAAAATAATAGAAACAGGAATATATCAGGACAAAGATAGTTTATATCACTTAAAATATAATTTAGAAGTAGGTAAAACTTATTCTTTTAATTCTAAAGAAATAAACAAACAAACAATAACTTTTAGAGGTAAAAGTCAATCTATGACTCAAGAGACGTATGATCCCATAAATTTCAAGGTTACAGATACCAAAGACAATAAATATACATTAGAGGTTAAAATGGGAGGTAAAAAAATTATTACTAAAGCAGAAGGAAAAGAATTTACTTTTGATACTCATGGAAAACAGCCTACAGATCCTAACCAGGCAAGAATGTGGAAAATTTATAAGGCTATAAGTGAGGTAAGTTTTACTGTAGATATGGATGTTTATGGAAATTTATCAAATATTAAAGGATTAGATGCTATCTATACAAAAGCAAAAAATTCTTTATCAGGAGACTTAAAAGGAAAGCAACTGGATGATTTTGTTTTAGCTTTTAAAAAGGGATTTAACGCGGAAACTTTTAAAACCCAATTTGAAAATTCTATGATGAAGTTTCCAACTAAAGGATTAAAAATTGGCGAAAAGTGGAATAATGATCCTTCAAGGAAGAATCAGGGATATAATCAATTGATTCAAGTTAATGATCAAAGTGCTGAAGTTAAAGTACAAGGTATCATTCCTTCTAAATCAGATTCGAAAGTTATAGATGGAGTAACCTATAAAATTTCTGTTAAAGGAAGTCAAAACGGGAAAATTATTATGAATAAAAACTCCGGTTGGATTTCTAATGCTAATTTTAATATAACTGTAACTGAAACAAGATCAGCAAAAAAAGGAAATGAATCTGAACAGGTAATACAAAAAACAGAAAATAATACTTACATTAACTAATTCTCTAATATATTTTTGATATGGGAAAATTATTAGAATTTATATTATTTGCAATAGTAGCATATTTTATATTTAAATTTTTAAATCAATTATTTAGTAATTCCACTAATGTTAATAATACCAATATAAACAATAAAAATAACCCTTCACAAAAAAATAACTCTTCATCTTCAATTAAAAAAAAAATAAACTGGGATGCAGAAACTATAGATTACGAAGAAGTAGATAAAAAAGACAATGAAAAAGAATAAATATTTATTGCCTGTGTTAGGATGTTTGATATTATTTATCATCATCTCTTTTGCTTATTTTACCCCATTATTATCCGGTAAATATATTTCACAACCAGATATTATTCATTATAAAGGAGGAGCTCATGAATTAGAAGAATATCGAAAAGCTCACGGTAAAGATACCTATTGGAGTAATTCCATGTTTGGAGGTATGCCTACATATCAGATGGGAGCCGCGTATCCTTCTGATGTGATAAAAAATATTGACAAAATTTTAAGGTATTTCCCGGCTCCTGCATGTTATTTATTTTTACTTCTGAGTGGTTTCTTTTTATTAGGTATGGTATGGTTAAAGAATTGGAAATATGCTTTATTGGGGAGTATCATGTTTTCTTTTTCTACTTATTTCTTTATTATCATCGGAGCAGGGCATAACGCAAAAGTACATACTATAGCCTATTTTGCTCCTTTTATAGCCGGTGTATATCTTTTATATCAAAAAAAATATATATGGGGATTTATTCTTACTACCATATTTCTCTCCCTTCAAATAGCTGCCAATCATCCCCAAATGACCTATTATTTATTTCTTGCTTTAGGCATTTTTGGAATAGTAGAACTTATACATGCTATTAGAAAAAAAACAATTAAATCCTTTTTTATCTCTACTTGTTTTTTTATAATTTCCATTTTACTATCAGTAGGGATGAATTCTTCACGACTGCTTTCTACCTACGAATATTCTAAAGAAACAACCCGTGGTAAATCAGAATTAACAATAAATAAAAATAATAAAGAAATCAATCATGGTTTAGATAATGACTATATAACCCATTGGAGCTATGGAATACTAGAAACAGCTAATTTATTTATTCCTAATTTTATGGGAGGAGGAAATAATGAAAAAGCTTTTAATCAAGAACATTTACAAACAGAATTACAGCAAAATATAAATTCTGAAAAGGATTCTAGAGAATTGCAACAATCTTTAGCTAGTTCCTTTAGTGGCTCATATTGGGGAGAACAACCTGGTACATCCGGACCTGCTTATGAAGGGGCTATAGTGGTTTTTTTAGCAATTTTAGCTTTATTCTATTATAAAGGAAGGTATAAATGGTGGCTAATTGGAGCTACTATATTAAGTTTTTTACTTGCCTGGGGAAAAAATTTTGGAATATTTACTAATTTCATGATAGAACATTTTCCTTTATATAATAAATTCAGAGCCGTTTCTTCAGCTTTAGTTATTGCTGAATTTACCATACCTTTATTTGCATTATTGGGCATATATTCTTATTTTAAAGATGAAACTCTGAGTATGCAATATAAAAAGAAAGTTTTACTCACTACTTCTGCGATTATACTTGGACTTCTTCTAATCTTTTATTTTTTTGGTATGAATTTATTTAATTTCCATACAAAAATTGAAGGAGAAAAAATAAATAATACATTTCTTGAAATAATACGAAAAGAACGTTTTGTTCTATTTCAGGCAGACACATTAAGAACTTTTATTTTTGTCTTACTTACTGCAATAATTTTATATATTCCTCAAAAAACACAAATTCGTCCACAATATATAATCTTCACTATTACTTTTTTATGCCTTGTAGACCTTTGGGGAGTTGATAAACGTTACTTAAATGATGAAAATTTCGTAGACCGCCAACTTTATAAAAATCCTTTCCCTACAGAAGTAAGTGAAAGCCAGTTACAGTTGGCAGCAACAGACCCTGCGGTGGCCAGAATAGTTAATACCGTTCCTGTTAATCAGGTTTTAGATGAAATTAAACAAAAAGACCCTTCTCAATATAGAGTATTTAACCTACTTTTAAGCCCATTTAATGAAACTAACACTTCATATTTTCATCAATCTATAGGTGGATATCACGGAGCTAAATTAAGACGTTATCAGGATTTAATAGATTTTTATTTTTCTGATAGCCTTAATTTACCTATTCTAGACATGTTAAATACCAAATATATTATTACCGCAGATTCTGTAATCCATGCATTACCTAACCCCAATAACAATGGAAATGCCTGGTTTGTAAATGAAATATTTTTTGCAAATAACGCCAATGAAGAAATCTCCCAAATAGGAAAAATAAATACTAAAAGACAGGCAATACTTAATAAAAATTTTCAAAAAGACCTACAATTTGCAAAATCCACCGACACTCTTTCTTATATAGAACTGAAACAATATGAACCTAATAATTTAATCTATGCTACCCATAACAAAAGTGAAAAATTGGGTGTTTTTTCTGAAATATATTATCCTCACGGATGGAAAGCAACCATAGATGGAAAAGAAGTACCTATCTATAGGGCCAATTATATTTTAAGAGCACTAAAGATACCGGCTGGAAATCATACTATTAACTTTACCTTTGATCCTCCTGTTATTTATAAAGGTCGAATTATTACTCTTATTTCTTTTTCAATTTTCATTATTTTAAGTGTAGCCTTATTAGTTTGGGATTATAAAAAGAAACTTAAAAAATTATCAATATCTCTTTAAAATGCAAAATAGGGTTTTAATTGTTTCTTATTACTGGCCTCCGGCAGGAGGACCAGGAGTACAGAGATGGCTGAAATTTACTAAATATTTACCTGATTTTGGTTATGAGCCTTATGTATACATTCCAGAAAACCCCTCCTATCCCATAATAGATCTGTCTTTACAAAAAGAAATAAACCCTAAAGTAAAAATAGTAAAACAACCTATTTGGGAACCCTATAAAATAGCTGAAAAGTTAACTAAAAATAACAAAGATTTTAAAGCAGGGCAATTTGAAACTAATAAAAAACAGAGTTTTTTATCTAAAGCATCTGTATTTATACGCGGAAATTTTTTTATTCCTGACGCCCGAAAATTTTGGATAGCTCCTTCTGTTAAATTTCTATCAGAATATTTACAAAAAAATAAAATTAACATATTAATAACTACAGGTCCTCCTCATAGTATGCACTTAATAGGAATGAAACTAAAAAACAAAATTCCTAATTTAAAATGGATTGCAGATTTTAGAGATCCTTGGACTGATATTTCATATTATTCTGAGCTGAAACTAACTTCTTTTGCCGACAAAAAACATAAAAAGTTAGAAAAGCAAGTTATGAATCAAGCCGATATAATTCTTTCAACCAGTTATACTGACAAAGAAAATTTTATAAAATTAGGGGCTAAAAATGTAGTGTGTATTACCAATGGCTTTGATTCAGAAATACTTCCTGAAAGTATTAAAACCTCAAAATTTACTCTTTCTTATATAGGTATGTTGGAAACTTTACGAAATCCTAACAATCTTTGGAAAGTATTAAATGAACTAATTACTCAACATTCTGATTTTAAAAATGATTTTGAATTAAAATTTGTGGGTAAGATTGCAAATTCTATATTAGATGAATTACAAGTGTCTCCTCTAAAAAACATTATAATAAATAAAGGATATTTATCTCATCAAGAATCTATTTCAGAAATGAATAATTCTACCCTTTTGCTTATTACCAATTTTGATAGAAAAAAATCAAAAGGAATTATTCCGGGAAAACTATTTGAGTATTTGGCTACAGGAAAAAAAATTATATCTATAGGTCCTGAAAATGCAGATGTTAAAAAAATTTTAAACGAAACACAGGCTGGTAAACATTTCACTTACCAAGATTATGATAAATTGAAATTTTTTATTTTAAGTGAATATGAAAAATGGAAAAACAATATTTGTTATTTTTCATCCCAAGATATCAAAAGATTTCACAGAAAAAAATTAACTAAACAACTTTCTGAGATAATCAAAAATTTATAATATATTTAATTTTTACGGAATAAATTTTTAAAATATAAACTCATATATTTTTTATATGTTTTTGAACGTATTTTATTATCATTTTCTTTAGCTATTTTCATAACCTTTCGCATTTTCTTTATTCCCCCATAGTTATATGCCATTAAAATATCATTGTCTAAAGCATTTATAAACTTATATTTTTTTACTTTTTTAAAATAGTTATTTATTCTAATTTTAGCATAAAATCCTTCATCAAAATCGCTTTCATTATCTAATTTAAAACTCAAACTATTAGGTCTATATGTTATACAATAAAGTTGAAAATTATCTGCAACATATTTAGTTGATAATTCCCCTGCTTTAATGACAAAGAGAGCATCTTCACCTATTTTAACTTCTTCAAAAGATAATTTATTTTTTTTTATAAAGTCGTTTCTAAACATTTTAGCCCAGGCTTCCCAATTTTTATAAACTAATTCTTCTTTTGCTTTTATCTTATTATATTTCAGTTTTTTATAGTACTTATTTCTTGTTTTTTCTAAATATAAATGCCTTTCAGCGGGCTTGAAATTATCGTTATTAACACTATTGGCTAAAAAATACACTATATCATTATCTGTATCTTTATATTTATCAATTGCATTTAAAAATCCCGGATTATAAAAATCATCTGCATCTGCAAACAATATCCATCTACCTTTTGCATGGGTTAAACCTACGTTTCT
Organism: Apibacter adventoris; assembly: GCF_002964965.1. Lineage (NCBI taxonomy): Bacteria > Pseudomonadati > Bacteroidota > Flavobacteriia > Flavobacteriales > Weeksellaceae > Apibacter > Apibacter adventoris. Next base: position 156,565 of record NZ_PSZN01000019.1, on the reverse strand, counting down.
AGCATATCCTGCCCCTTTTCCTTCTTTTGTAAAATAAACTTCTGTATTCTGTCTTTTTAATCCGGGAAATTCATTAAAATTTACTATATCTGAATCACTATTATCATCAATTATTAGAATTTGAATATCCTCTCTCATAGGGATAGATTCCAAACATCTTTTTAATAAATCCGGTATATTTTTATGGGGAATGATTATAGAATATGAATACATTTAAGAAATATTTTTTAAATAAATTTTTATTTTTTTTATAAAAGAAATATTTTTCATATTATTTTTTAACTGTTCTTTTATATACAAAGGTACTTTATCTTTAGGAGTAGTAATATAAATTTTTCTTAATAGCTTATTTCTATATTCAATAGTTCTCTTTAAAAAGTTATTTAATTTATTTTCTTTACTAAATTTTATTCTGTCTTCCAATGCCTCTAAATAAGCTATTTCTTTTTTTAAAGGAAATTCAATATAGCTTTTATTTATTATACTATCTTCTCTAATAAAATAATAATACATAGCTAAATCTATTTCACATATTTTTTTTGAATTGAAAATGCATTTATACCAAACAAATTCATCTTCACAGATTTTTCCTTCAGGAAATCTTAAAGTGTTCCACAAGTATTTTTTATAAAGCTTATTCCAAACAACCACACAATATACTGTATCTTTTGCATAAGTAAATTCTTCTATAAAATTAATACTATTATATTCTTTGGGTATATATGAATTTAAATCTTCTTTAATATCCTGTATATTTAAAAATTTTTCTACTTTACAAAATGAAAGGTCACTATTAGTTTCATTTAGTGCATCATATAATATTTTGTAAAAATTTAAAGAAATAAAATCATCAGAATCTACAAATCCAATATAATCGCCCTTAGCAATATCTAACCCTGAATTTCTAGCAGCTGAAAGACCTCTATTTTTTTGATGGATAACTATTATCCGAGAATCCTTTTGTGCATAATCATCACAAATAGTACCGCTAGAATCTGTTGAACCATCATCAATTAATATTATTTCTAAATCTCTATAAGTCTGATTAATTACACTTTCTATACATCGGCTTAAATATCTTTCTACATTATATACAGGAATTATTACGGATATAATCTTATTCATTAAAAAATTTTCTTAATTGGTTTTCAAATAGTTTTTCTTCACTTATTATTTCCTCTTTATAGGTATTAAAATCTGAAATACAGGTATCATAATTATTTAATACTTCCTTAATCTTAGCTACAATCTCTAGAATTTTAGCTTTTGAATATTCAAACTTATACTTATCTGGTATATTTAAATCTTGGATAAATTTAGAAGAACCTCCGGTTCCTGATATTATGATACAATTCATTAATGCTGATTCTCTTAACATTCTATCTCTACCCGGATTATAACCAAAATCAATATATAACTTTGCCTTTTTCATCAAATTAGAAACCTGTAACGGAGTCATTCCCTGAATAGGTATCCAAGGATAGCCCTTAGATTGTTTTTTTATTGAATCTATTGCTTTTTTTCCTTTTTTGGGATTATATATAATAATATTTTCCTTATGATTAATGTTTGCTTCTTGATTGTCTTTACTGATAAAAATAGGATTCATATAATCACATACTCGAGCAATTTTTTCTTCCGGTATCCCTTTTTTTAATAAATACAAATAAGATCTATATGATTGTGCCCAATGATAAACATTTGGAAGATCGTCCAACAAATATTCCTTTATTTCTTTTTTACGCAAAATATATTTACTTACATAAAAATTTAATCCTCTATGTCTGTTTTTCATACATATTGCATAAAAGTCCACACTTAACCACCATACAATTTTTTGGATCTGAGTATATTTATAAATATAATAGGTGAGCGATTCCGGAATAATTAGAACATCATTTTCTTTATCTATAATTTCTGATGTTTCTTTTGTATAATAAATATTATAAATTTCTGGTTTAGGATTTAGACCTTTTTTTTTATTGGTATAAAACATTCTCACATCATAATTTAAAACCGTTTTTAATTTATGACTTAACTGATGTAATGCCTCCGGGCCTCCTGTTGTGCTATTAGCAGGACAAACAATATATATTTTAGAAAGAAAATCAGTTTTCATTAATTTGATTCTGTTACAAAAATAAATTAATTATTTTATAGTGTTTAAATATCTTATTAATTTTATAAATTAAAAAAATGTTATTTTTTCATTTTTATATTTATTAATACATGAGTTTTATTACTAAATATTGTCTTTTAGTAAATTCATATTTTTCTATTTACAAAAGATTTTATAAAGATTTTAATTCAAAATATTCTTTTGCAAAACGAAATTTAAAAAAAACATTGGAATGCCCTTTTGAATTATCTATTATTCAACCCATAGAATTTATTTCACCTTATACTAAACAAAGTCAAATTCAAAATTTAAAATTAGCGGCAAATAAAATAGAAAAATATATTATTCTGCCTAATCAGGTTTTCTCTTTCTGGAGAATTGTAGGAAAACCCGCAACTAAAAACGGATTTGAAAAAATAGATATAAATCATAAAAAAATTCAAGATCATGGTGGAAATTTAAGACAACTTTCAGGAATTATTTATTACCTGTCGTTGTTAGGAGGGATACAAATTCTTGAAAGGTACAATTACCCTACAGATATTTATTCTGAAGAACAACGCATATATCCTTTAGGATCTGATGCTTATATTTCGTATTTTCAAAAAGATTTGAGGATTAAAAATAATTATACCTTTGCTATTAGATTCAAATTTATTGTAGAAAACAACCATATAAAAGGGTCTTTATTTACTGAAAAAAAAATATGCCCTAATAAAATTAATTTTAAAAGAACTGATTATAAAAATTACAAAGAAATATTAACTCGAATTAATCGAAGAACTGTAGCTTTTTCAAAATATAATAATCTAAAATAAATTATTTAAAATTTATTATTAACCACATTGACGCTAAAGTGCATAATAATATGTCTTGTTTTTGCAATTTATTTTTATAAAAACAAGATGATATAAATTAAAGGAATATATTTATAATTATTGTAGGTATTACTATTGATGCATTATTATTTTCATATGTCATATTTACACTCCCTATCAAAACTAAAAGATAAATTTATTCTGATTTAAATAGCTTTGTTTGTTGATCCATAAAAGTTAATATATCAGGCATACGATATTTACCTGCCATTAATTTTATATTTGCAGCAGCCGTTTCTAATTGCATACCTATTGCTGTAACATATAAAGGATGCTTGCTCTCCCCACGCAACAACTCAACTAAATATTGGCTATTGCCTGAAAAAGACTTTTTAGCTACTCCAATAATGGGGATTGTTTGATTTAATTCATTATAAAGATGTCCGCCTAAACCTAATTTACCTTCATTCAAATATACATAACCATCAATAACGATAGTATTTACTTCACTCAAATCAATCTTAGCAAGTAGTGACATGATGCAAGGTAATTCTCGTTGATAAAACTGTCCAGATTGATAAGGAGCAACATTTTCTATATAATCAGTAACAATTGCATTAATATCTGCTTTAGCTACTGTCCAATCCTCAAATAAAATGCCTACAGTTTTTGCTCGATTTTCTATATAATATACATCGATTGCTAAAATCATTTTATTATTTTTATTTTAATAATTCTACATTATCTGGTCAATTTTTTGTTTTTATATCATTGGTATAAAATTTTTGGAAACAATCAAAATTTCCCTCATTAAGAATCTCCTTAATATGTTTTATTTTGTTGTAATTTAAAGAATACGACCTATATATTCTATATTGGATGTTTTTATTTTTAGTATAAACCAGATATATTTTTAAATAAAGAGCTTCATTTTTTAGAAATTAAGATTAAGTCTCTCAATTATGTTTTTATCTATTCTCCATAATTTATTATAAGATTTAATCAAACCTCCCATTTATATATTAAGAACACTATTATAAATATTCTGAATTAATACACGCATAAATGCTAAAGACCAACTAAAATTTTATTCATTAATTTTTTTGAATGTTAACATCACTTTTCCATTATTTAAAAGATAAAGTAAATTTACATCTTCTGAAATTTCATTTATATTCTGTAATACATCTAAAAACATAGATTCATTAGTATTACTGCAAACTTGATCAGTAGAAGATAATCTTGTAATAGATAATTGAGTGCTATCTCTTTTATAATATGCTGTAAATTTATTGCATTCTGCTAATCCATAAATTTGTTTCCAAGATTCATCAAATCTCATTACAGGAACATGGGTATAAAGATCCTGAGCATTTTGATCATTAATAGTAACTAGTTGCCATTTCTCTTCGTTATTATCACCTAAATAAACTAATATTTTGTTTATTTTATGATTAGAAGAATTTGGAGTTTTTGTAGCCATTACTTTTTCTTGTTTTTGCATCTTTGCACTTTTACAATTTATTAGTAAGGGTAATAAAAATAAATGTAATAATAAAAAATGACTCTTAAATAAATATTGTCTCATATGTTTTTATTTTTTTTCATTATAATTATATGGGTAAATTTATAAAAAATATAACTTTATTATTTAATTTTAGTTTTATTTTTTTACATAATCTACATTCAATTTATAATGATTTATATGAAAAACAATGGATATATAACCTCATTTTTCTTATGTTCAACTCATAAATTTATCTCAAATATTTAATTAATTATTTTTAATAAGATTATAATTATATTTGTAATTTAACTCTATTTGAATAGAAAAATATTTTTTATTTATGAAATTCACAGGTCTTTTGACTAAATTAATTGCTGAAAATAGTAATCCGGTACAATACTATCTAAATTTTACAGATGAGATAATTTTTTTTAATTCTTTGATAGGTAAAGAAATTCACATTACATTTAGTCATAACCAATGTTTAGGTTGCGGGGAAGATAAAGAAATTTTTGCTATGGGATATTGCAAAAATTGTTATTTTACTTCGCCGCATACAGGAGAATGGATTATAAGACCTGAACTTTCAAAAGCTCATCTAGGAATAACAGACCGGGATCTTTCTTTTGAAGAACAAGCTCAGCTGCAACCTCATATTGTATATCTTGCAAATTCCGGAGGGCTGAAAGTAGGAGTTACAAGAAAAACACAAATTCCTACACGTTGGATTGATCAAGGGGCAGAATATGCTATAAAGTTAGCAGAAACCGATAATAGATATGAAGCCGGTTTAATTGAAGTCGCATTAAAAAAACATATTTCAGATAAAACAAATTATAGGAAAATGTTGAGTGAAGCCGTACCTTACGTTAACCTTGAAGAAAAAAAAAGGGAATTGTGCCAATTTATACCTCAAGATTTAGTAAAATACATTACAGAAGATTCCACAATCTTACATATAAACTACCCCGTAAGTGTATATCCCTTAAAAATTAAATCTGTAAATCTAAAAAAAACCACAGCCTTTGGAGGAAAATTAATAGGTATTAAAGGACAATATCTCTTGTTTGACAATAATTTAGTATTCAATGTAAGAAACCATGAAGGTTTTGTAATTGATTTAAATATATAACAGTTAAAAACTAAATACATAAGGTAATTTTAGTATTTCTGATAATAATTTCTCGTTTTTTAGTAAATTTGTGTAATAATTTTAATTATGATTGAATACGAATTAAAACTTCCTCCTATGGGTGAGGGAGTTATGGAAGCTACCGTGACAGGTTGGGCAAAAAATGAGGGCGATTTTGTTCAGGAAGATGATGTAATAATTGAAATTGCTACGGATAAAGTAGACTCAGATGTTCCATCTCCAGTTTCAGGAAAAATAATCAAAAAATTAAAAAATATAAATGATATCTGCAAAATAGGCGAACCTTTCGCTATTTTAGAAATAGAAGGAAAGGCAGATAATAATTTAAATGAAAATAAAGAAGAAGTAATCATTTCAAATCATTCTTCAGAATCATTAGAAAAAGAAATCATTACTGAAATTGAAAAACCATTATTACATAATACTTCTTTAGAAAAAGACATACATTTTAGTAAAGATCGATTCTACTCACCTTTAGTAAAGGCTATATGCATAAAAGAAAATATTTCTCAAGAAGAATTATCTGCTATAAAGGGTACGGGAATTAATAATCGTATTACGAAAGATGATATGTTTTTATATCTAAAAAATAGGAAAAATGATAATCTAAATCATACTTCATCAACAAAAAATATCATTTCCGATGTTTCTTCAGTTTCCAATAATCATTCATACGAAACTGAAGAGGTAATAGAAATGGATAGAATGCGAAAATTAATTGCCGAGCATATGATTGCCAGCAAACAAATATCTCCACATGTAACTTCTTTTATAGAAGCAGATGTAACAAATATTGTACAATGGAGAAATAAAATAAAAGATGCTTTCTTTAAAAAAGAAGGCGAAAAAATAACTTTTACTCCCCTATTTATTCAAGCGATTGTAAAAGCAATAAAAGATTATCCAATGATTAATATTTCCGTAGAAGGAAATAATATTATTAAGAAAAAAAATATAAATATAGGCGTTGCAACGGCTCTTGTTAACGGTAATTTAATTGTTCCCGTTATAAAAAATGCAGATCAACTCAGCCTCACAGGGCTTACCAAAGCTACCAATGACCTAGCTAAACGCGCAAGAAATAACAATTTAAAACCCGAAGAAATAAAAGGTGGTACCTATACAATTACGAATTTGGGATCTTTTGGAAATATTGCCGGTACTCCTATAATTAACCAACCCGAAGTAGCTATTTTAGCCATAGGAGCAATTGTAAAAAAACCAGCAGTGATAGAAACTCCTCAGGGGGATTTGCTGGGCATTAGACACAAAATGATTTTATCGCATACGTATGATCACCGAGTTGTGGATGGAGCCCTAGGTGGAATGTTTGTAAAAAGAGTTTGTGAATATCTTGAAAATTTTGATATAAATACTCTTATTTAACTTTTCTCAAAAAAAGAGATTCGGAAAATTAAATAAGTCTGAATATAGATATATTTTTAATAAGGAATTTAGAGACCAAGCGCCTAAAAAATATCTTTTAAAGATTAGATTACAGATAAAATATCAATTAATAGAGGTTTTATTTTGAAAGATTTTAATAAACAGGTTTCCTTATATAAGAAGGCTCTAGAAGAAGGCAATATCCAAAAAGCTTATAGGGGTCTATTGAAATATGTTTCTAACTTAAAAACTCATTTATCGAAAACATATACAGATAGATTTTCTTTCGGAAATGTATTTTCCGGTTATATGGATTATACGTATTTCTATTTCTTCAACGAATATTTGAGAACTCACAAACTTCGTTTTGGAATTGTTTTTAACCACAAAAAAGTAAGGTTTGAACTGTGGCTGATGGGACAAAATACAGAAGTGCAAAAAGAATACTGGGAGCTATTAAAATCTACTGAATGGAATGAAGGTAGAACGACCAAGCCTCGGTATTCTGAATTAAAGGTGATTTTGGTGGACCATCCTAATTTTGACCAATTGAATAATCTAACGCAGAGTATAGAAAAAGAAATAGACAAACTTGTTCCTGAAATATTAGAATTTTTGAAAAATAATACCCAATAGAATTATGAGTATACGGAGAGATAGAGATAATCTTTCTTAAGAAATTTTACCTTTCTCAAAGGTACCCATCCTTCCATGTCTGTAGGGTCATTTTGCCCCCGGCCCAACCATTCAGAGTTTTATTACCTATTAGTATTTCATTCTTTTCAACAGTCAGTTCGTTAGCGGAAGAGCTTAATTTTTCATTATTTTCATAGGGTTCTTTTCTGATTTAAGTTTTTGATTTTACTTACAAGTACATGGCACCGAAATTAATCAAAGTTGCCCTCCTATTCCTTTAAACTTATCAATAAATAAGGTCAGTTTTCTAAAAACCCTTTGCTTTTTTGTCAAATACTCTGGGTTTAAGGGGCTCATCTTCGGTAAAACCGCATTAAGCTCTGTCCCGTTTTCCGTAGCATATTCTCGCTTCAAAGAAGTGGTGATATAACGCTTGGCTTCTTCTTCGTTTAAATCTTCTTCGGTTATTAAATCTTCTGCTTCTATTTTTTGTTTCTGCTGTGCATATTCGAAGAAAGAAGCTATAATATTCGCTTTATCTTGTATAGCATCTAAATTGGTTTCATTAATAAAATCTACAACCAAACTTTCTTTTGCCCTATTGCCTATACTTGCACGAATTACCCTGCGTATTTCTTCTATTAATGAGGCTTTATCTTTAGTCTTTTTGTTATGCTCAAAAATCAGTTCGAGAATATAATCCAGATTTATTTCCTGAGATTTAAGTAAATCTATTTCAAAGACTACATCCTCCCAGTCAATTTTCGATTCTTCCGGCTCTTTACCATTTTTCTCTCTTCTCAACCAATCGCGAATATCATTATAAGTAGATCGATAGTCTTGGATGGTTCGCTCCGGGAGTATTTGTATTCCTCGCATGGTATCTATCTCCTCATCGGTTACAAAATAAGTTTCTTTAAATCTTTCAATAGATTCAGGATCGTTGATATCTATTTTTTGAAGTGCTTTGAGATAGGTAAATTCATCATAATTCTGTAGTATATTTTCTACACGCAAATATTCTCCAAATAATTTTACAAATTCCTTTTTGTCTTTGTCTGTAGCTATTTTTTCCGTATCGGGAAATTTTTTATTTAAGTCTTTCACTACCTCAATATAACCTCTATGGGCTTTTCCTGTGACAATATCCGTGAAACCTTCTAAATATTCCTTGTAACTCTTTTCCAATACCACGTTTTTCGTGTTTTTATCGCCAAATAAGGTAATAGCATCAATGGTTGCCTGCTCTAAATCTCTGAAAGTTATAATGTTTCCAAAAGTCTTTGTGGCATTATAAATTCGGTTAGTACGTGAAAATGCCTGTAAAAGACCATGATAACGCAAATTCTTATCTACAAATAGCGTATTGAGCGTAGGAGCATCAAACCCTGTAAGGAACATCCCGACTACAATTAAAAGGTCAACTTTTTGTTCAGGTGGAAGTTTTTTGTTGCTACTATCTACTCCTTTTACACGTTTAGCAAGGTCTTTATAATAATTCTGAAACTCTTTACTATCGATGCCATAACTGGTTTTGAACATAGCGTTATAGTCATAGATGGCCTTAGTTAAAAATTCTTTGGCGCTGCTATCCATTGCAGAGGGTTCAAAGGTTTCATCTACAATCCCACCGATGGCATTTTGCTCTTCATTAGCTGCAAAGGAAAAGATGGTCGCAATTTTCAATGGCTTTTCACTCTCTTTTTGCAAACGATTCAATTCATCATAATAACATTTTGCGGCATCCACACTGCTTACTGCAAACATGGCATTAAATCCTTGGTTGCCTCCTAGATTTCTGTGGGTTTTTATTCTGAAATTCTGTAATATGTATTGAGATATTTCATTGATACGAGCAGGATGAAGCAAGGCTTTATTATTTTCTGCCGCACTTAGTTTTCCCAAATCTTGTTCGGATTCTATTCCTTTAAATTGTGGACGTACATCATTGTAATCGACTTTAAATTTCAGCACTTTCTCATCTCTAATAGCATCGGTAATCACATAAGAGTGCAATTCTCTGCCAAATACACTTGCAGTGGTATCTGCCCCCAAAGCATTTATAGGAAATATGGGAGTTCCGGTAAAACCGAATTGATAATACTTTTTAAATTTCTTCTTCAGATTTTTCTGGGCTTCGCCAAACTGGGAACGATGGGCTTCATCGAAAATGAATACGACCTGCTTTTGAAAAATAGGTAAGTCACTTTCACTTTTCATCAGGTTATTCAGCTTCTGTATCGTGGTGACAATAATTTTATTATCCTCTTTTTCTATATTTCTTTTTAAGCCCGCAGTACTTTCCGATCCGTTCACACTGTCGGGAGAGAAACGTTGGTATTCTTTCATGGTCTGGTAATCCAGGTCTTTACGGTCTACCACAAAGAATACTTTATCAATAAAATCGAGTTGTGTAGCCAACCGGGCAGCCTTGAAACTGGTAAGGGTTTTACCCGAGCCAGTAGTGTGCCAAATATAGCCGCCTCCTTCGGTATTTGACCATTTTTTTGACAGATACGAGCTTTCTATTTTACGCAAGATCCTTTCTGTGGCTGCAATTTGATAGGGCCGCATAATGAGTAAGGTATTGCTTGTATCGAAAACCGAATAGGTGAATAATACATTCAGGAGTGTGCGTTTCTGAAAAAAGGTTGCGGTAAAGTCTTTCAGGTCTTTGATTAAGGTATTATCAGCTTTAGCCCAGTTCATGGTAAAGTCGAAACTGTTTTTGTTTCGCTCTACTGTATTTGCAAAATAACGGCTGTCGGTACCATTAGAGATCACAAAAATCTGCAGGTATTTAAAGAGTGAATTTTCAGCATTAAAACTCTCTTTAGTATAGCGGTGTACCTGATTGAAGGCTTCGCGAATAGCCACGCCGCGTTTTTTGAGTTCTATTTCTACCAAAGGTAAGCCATTGACTAATATAGTTACATCATAGCGGTTGGCATGTGTTCCTTTTTGTGCAAATTGGGAGATTACCTGTACTTTATTGCGGGCAATATTTTTTTTATCTACTAAGTAGATATTTTGGATATGTCCATCGTCAAACACAAAATCGTAAATATAGTTGTCCTGTATTTTCCTTGTTTTATCTACTAAATTATCTCCCGGTCGGTCTAAATATTCTTCTACATACCGTGCCCACTCGCTATCGGTAAATACCATATTGTTTAGAGACTGCAGTTGCACCCTCACATTATCTAACATAGCTTGGGCAGTAGTCAGATAAGACGGGTTTTCATACCCCTGATTGATCAGGTCCTGGAGAAATTCACGTTCCAGATCAGCCTCCGTCTGATAAACAGCCGGAGTATCGTTTACCAATGAGTACTTGGTGTAATTATCGAGAACTATGAAATTGTTCGATTCTGCTATGGGTGTATATTGTGTCATTTTTGTTCGTCTTTAGGGAATGTTAATAACATATCTCGGTAGTATTCATACTGTTTTTTTCTGAGTTCTATTTCCTTAGGCAGACCTTCAGTTATGGAAGCAGTGAGGGTATCGAATTTGTCTAAGATCGCAACGATGCGAGCTTGTTCTTCGAGTGAGGGAATGGGGATTTTGTAGTTTGAAATCATTTGCAGATTTAGTCCGCCACGAGTACCACTACCAGATGATATTTGACGTAATTTCTCATATTGAGTTTTCATAAAGTGAAAAACATAGTCAGGATTAATTGTGTTTTTATCAAATGTTAATGATGCTAGAGACTGATTAGTTGTTAGATCAATTCTTGTCCTTGCAACTTTTCCACGCGTTTTACCCTGACCTGCTAAAGCAATTACTATAGAATTTTTAGGAACATATTTAGCACTTGAGTTTTTTAAACCATTTTCACTTATAAATTTTTCAGTATTATAAATAGTTCCTAAATTAACTTCACCTGAACTCATCCAAGGAATTGTGCCATTTTCCCAATATTCTGCAATATTAGTGTTTGGTGTACCACCAGAAGATATTTTGACAGCGACTTCCCTCAAAGGCTTCCATTCCACCTTACCTCCTTCAAAACTAAGCAGCCGGTCACGATAGAAGTTATATTGTTTTTTACGAGCTGTAAGCTCTGCTGTAAGCTCTGCTGTAAGCTCTGCTGTAAGCTCTGTAAAAGTATCAAGAATATTAACTATTTTTTGTTGTATTTCTAAAGGTGGTATCGGGATTAATATTTTAGCCATTTGATTACTCATCAATTTAGGATTTCCCATCCCTGAATAAACATGTTTTTTAGATTCAATTGAAAGCCAATAAAACAAAAATTTATAGTTTAGTTCTTCTATGTTTTTTATCTTTATTAATCCACAAACATTTGTTATTGAGAATTTACCTATTCTATGAAATACAGTTCCAGCATTAGCTCCGTCAGTTGTCCAAGTAATAGCTTCTCCATCTTGGTCAAAAGTTCTTATTTTCCCAATTTCTCCATTATTAGCTGTTTGGGAACTATATACAGGAAATTTACCCACATTATCTTCTAAATATTCTTTTGACATTACCCGACCACGACTTAATTCAGCTACTCCAGATTCTAAATAAGCCAACGGTTTCCATTCCACCTTAACGCCTTGTAATAATTTCTCTAAATACCTCATACCTCAATTTCTTTTATAATTGCATCTATATCGGCACGAAGGGCATCGATCTTTTTTACTGTTTCCGTAATTTCCGTATTCAGCTTTGTAATATCTATTACTTCCCTGAAATCCTTGGCTTCTACATAGGAGCTAACCGAAAGGTTGTAATCGTTTTCGGCAATCTGCCGATTATCTATCGATTTTGCCACATATTCAACTTCTTGTTTTTTGTCGAATATCTCTATAATCTTATCAATATGCTTATCTTCAAGTATATTGTTATTGGTGGCTTTTTTAAAGAAACCTTCGCCACTGGCGTCTATAAACTGTGTATGGTTATCGGTCTTATGCTTGGAAAGAACCAGGATATTTACGGCAATGGAAGTGCCGTAGAACAGGTTGGGGGCTAAAGAAATGACGGTTTCCACAAAGTTATTATCTACCAGATATTTTCTGATCTTCTGCTCTGCTCCCCCACGGTAAAAAATCCCCGGAAAACAAACTATAGCAGCCCTTCCTTTAGCCGACAGGTAACTTAGTGCATGCAATACAAAGGCAAAATCGGCTTTTGATTTGGGAGCCAGTACCCCGGCAGGGGCAAAACGGTCGTCATTGATGAGTGTAGGGTCATCTGCACCTATCCATTTTACCGAGTAAGGAGGATTGGAAACAATGGCATCGAAGGGTTTTTCGTCACCAAACTGCGGATTTGTAAGCGTATTCCCCAGCACAATATCAAATTTGTCGTAGTTGATGTTGTGCAAAAACATATTCATACGAGCCAGGTTATAGGTGGTGTGGTTTATTTCCTGCCCAAAGAAACCTTCTTCTATGATATGATCTTCAAATTGCTTTTTTGCCTGCAGTAGCAAAGAACCCGAGCCGGCTGCCGGGTCATAAATCTTATTTACGCTTGTCTGTTTATGCATGGCAAGCTGTGCAATAAGCTTGGAAACGTGTTGTGGCGTGAAAAACTCTCCTCCTGATTTCCCTGCGTTTGCCGCATAATTAGAGATAAGAAATTCATAGGCATCGCCAAACAGGTCTATATGGTTATTTTCAAAATTGCCGAAATTCAGTTCCGCTACGCCTTTTAATACAGCAGCTAACCTACTGTTCTTGTTTTCAACGGTGTTACCCAGTCGGGTGCTGGTGGTATCAAAATCGGCAAACAACCCTTTGATATCATCTTCGGATGGATAACCATTTGCAGAACTTTCAATAGCCTCGAAAATAGCTTTCAGATCTGTATTAAGATTTGGGTTGGTATGGGCGGTCTTAACGATATTTACAAAAAGCTGGCTTGGATAGATAAAATATCCTTTGGTTTTGACCGCATCTTTTTTTATTTCCGGAGTTATTACATCATCGGGTATATTTGGATAGTGAATGCTGCGGTCTCCTCCTTCCATATAGTCTGTGAAATTTTCACTAATGAAACGATAGAAGAGGGTTCCTAATACAAATTGTTTAAAATCCCAGCCATCTACAGACCCACGCACTTCGTTAGCTATTTTCCATATTTTGGCTTGCAGTTCAGCTCTCTGATTTATACTTGTCATCTTTTATATTTCCTATAATTAGTTTGTTTTTCCTTTGTATTCAAAATTACTAAAATATTTTTCTGTTATCGTATTGGGCTTATTCTCTTATTTTATATTTAATTTACAGTACCTTCCTACAACTGAACCCTAAAAAATATTACCTCTTTTGTGTATCTTTATTTGGAAGGTATATATTGTTTTAGCGGAGTTATTTCTTATAAAGAACCGAGTTGGGTAAAGGAAAACCTGAGGAGGATTGTGAGACTGTTCCATGATGAGTAGTTTTAGTTATTTTAGATGGTTTGTGGTTTATGTTTATTTTTATAGTTAAAAATAAGTAAAATAATAATGGTATAAACTATGTTTTTGAAAATAACTTATCCTTCAGCCTAATTATTTATATAGGTTAATTGGCAATCTTTACAGGTAATTTACCTTCTGCTTTTATTGTTCCTGTTAATATATCAATCATATTTTTTTGGGTATAAGAATTATTCTGGTAAGTGATTATAATATTTTTTATTGAGGTTAAATCTAAGTAATTTAAACTATACGGACTTATAAAATCGCATAAAGTCACCTCATATTTTTTTGATAATTGTGTAAGGGCGTCTTTAGATTCTTGAGATATTTTATATGAGTAATACACTGAACTTTCCGTATCTTTAAAGATGCCTATAATTAGCTGATAATCTTTGGGATTCAATGAGCCTGAGTTTAGTTGTGAGAGGGTCACTTTTTGTATATCCGGAAATTTGTTTTGTAGTTCTGAATAAAATATTTCATGGTTTCCTTCTTCCAAAGGCAAGAATAAATATTTTTTGCTTTTTGATAAAGGGAAAAAGCCTTTTGTTGTTTTTATGTTAGTAATTGCGGCTTTATACAATTTTTCTATTAATAAATCCGAATCTTTATTATTCAAATCGTTCATTAAATTCTCTTCATTTACGGGTGTAAATTTTTTATACAAACCTACCTTATATTTAGCAAACAATATTTTTTTTACACTTTCTTCGAGTCGTTTTTCCGAAATATCTCCACTTTCCAGGCCTTGTTTTATTTTTTGTTTTCCCAATACAACCCCTTGGGAGAATAAAAGAACATCATTGCCTGCTTTAAATGCCAAATAATCCATTTCTCCATAAGGGTAGTTTTTAGCTACTCCTTGCATATTCAATGCATCGGTAATGATTAGACCTTTAAAGCCTAATTCATTCTTCAACAGTTTTGTAATTATATTATAGGAAAGTGAAGCGGGTACTTTAGGGTCTTTTTCATAAATCGGAACATTTAAATGAGCGACCATAATACCGTCTACTTTATTTTTAATTAATTTTTTAAAAGGAAATAATTCTAAAGTTTCAAAACGGGCTTGGGTATGATTTAAGGTGGGAAGATCCAAATGGCTGTCGACCTCTGTATCTCCATGACCCGGAAAGTGTTTTGCCGAAGAAAGGACCTTTTGACTTTGCAACCCTTGCATATAGGCTAAGGCTTTTTTTACAACATTATGTTTGTCGGAACCAAAAGATCGGTTTCCTATTATAGGGTTATTGGGGTTTACATTAATATCTACTACCGGAGCAAAATCCCAATTAATTCCCATTCTTTTGCAATGTAACGCAATGAACTTTGCCGTTTCAAAAATAAGACTGTCTTGCGTTATAGCACCTAATGTCATAGCCCAAGGAAAACGGGGAGTTTCTGCAAACCGTTGTGCTAACCCCCATTCGCCATCGATCCCTATTAACATAGGGACAAGGGATTGTTGTTGTAATTGGTTTACCCATCTTGTTTGTTTTCGGGCGTCGTCTTGCATCAATATTAAACCTCCAATATGCTCGCGGTTTACTAAATCCGTAACTTCCTGTATATGTTTTTCTCCTTTATTTACATAGGCTGCCACAATAAATAATTGTGCAATTTTATCTTCTATTGTCAAAGAATGATAAACTGAATCAACCCATTTAGCCGCTTTTTTTTGTTCTTCTTTAGTCATATTTCTCTTTAATTGAGATTCTACTCTACAAAAAAAAGAGCTGAAAATAATAAAAGCCCACAGTATTTTTTTCATAAATAAATTTTACCTGTTTTTTTAAATTTCTAAATCATATTTGGAGATGGATAAGCTTGTAAGTATATTTTTTTCATTAAAATAAAAGGTTATATACTTCGATTGGTTTTCCATTTTATAAGTTGGAATTTTTGAAGATTTATATTTGATTAATTTTCCGGGATATAATTTTTGAATAGAAGCTAAGGTGGATTTGTGAATACTTATAGAATTTCCCAGTTCTAAAGAATTTGTATTTCCATAATTAAAACTTACCAGAACTATATTATCATTTCCTCCTACTGTACCTCCGGACTCAGATATTGCACTTATTTGAAATCCATTGGTAAAATCCCAAGTATATATATTTCCTGCTCCTTCTATAGATTCAGAACTTGTATATCCTGCAATACTGTTTATAGCAGATATTGTGGCTGGTAGTTTAAATTGAGAATTAAGAAAGAACAGTTCTTTTATTTTAGCTGCGGATTTAGGTCCGTAAATTAATGGTTTTTTTTTATACTGAGAGCTTTTTTCCTGTTGTGTAGTTTTTTTATTTTGAGCCTGAAACATTCCTATGTTTATAATCGCGATAACTATGATTGACAGCCTTAATAATTTATTATGCATTTTTTCATTCTTATTTTGCTTAGCATAAATATAATAAATTATTTTTTATTCTTTTCTTTTTTAATATGCAAGCATTATTACAGAAATTTATCATATTTAATAATTGTTGTATTTCTATAATATTTTGTATATTAAAACCATTTATTTCATATTTTTGAATAAATATATCACTCTTTTTATTTTTTTAAACTAAAATTGAATTTAAACTCCATGTCTCATACTATTTCTTTAGTTATTTACACTTTTAATTGGCCGGAAGCTCTTAACCTAGTTTTAAAAAGCATACAACAACAAACTAAATTTCCTGATGAAATTTTAATTGCCGATGGTGGATCTTCCATATTAAACAAACCTATAATTCAAAAATTTGCTCAATATATACCCACTCCTATCCTACATATGGAATTAGAAAAGAATGAAGAGCCAAGTAAATCTAAAATATTAAATAAAGCGATTCTTAAAAGCAAATCGGATTATATAATACAAATTAATGCAAATTGTATTTTACATAAAAATTTTGTTTATGATCATAGTATAAAAGCTAAATCTAATATTTTTCTGTATGGAATCAGCCTACCTGTACATTCTAAATCAATTCATACAGTAATACAATATGAAATTATTAAATTCAGTTACTTCTCAGGAAAAATTAAACGAAGCAATAAAAATTTAAGAATTCCTTTTTTGTCAAATTTTAATTCCCCGATTAATTATTTTTCTAATGAAATGACGGGAAATAATGTTTCTTTTTGGAAAAAAGATTTTATGGATATAAATGGGTATAATGAAGATTTTATGACTCAAACCGGGGAGGATATTGATTTTTTTTATCGTTTATTATTTAGTGGAATTAAGGGAAAAAAACTAAGTCATCTAGCGATTTTATATTTTTTGCCTAATCCCTCTACTGATGATGCAGATAAGCTGAATACTATGATCTTAAAAAAAACAAAAAAATATAAGATTATAGTATGTATAAATGGAGTGGAAAAAATTAAGAAAAATAAAAAAATTCCTTTTTATTAACGGAATAATCTTGTAATCTTATATTTGGCTTTTATAAAAAAAGCTATTACATTTGAAAATATTAATTGATTTGAATGTTTAATATAATCATTTATTAAATTATTTAATTTAGGATTTTCATTTGCTAAAATAAATAATCTACCAGTAATATTATTCAAATTTTGTGAAGTTAAAAAATTACAACATTTCAAAACTTCTTTTATTATTTCTTCGTTGATTTCTTTTTCGTTTTTAATTAGTAAAAATTTCAGATTGTTATCTGATAATAAATTGTATAAGGCTTTATATAAGGCTGTTTCACTAATTTTATTCCTTCCTTTTGTGTATATGAATTTTCTTATATTATTAATTTTTTCTAGAAACAAATGAGGAGATATAGTTGTTTTTTTCTGAATAATTTTTGTTTTATAAATTAAATCATAACGTTTTCGAGATTCACTTTTAGATAAAACGTTATAAGCTTCATTTATCTCTGTAAATATCTTTTGGTATTTATTTTTATCTGAAGGATTTTTATCCGGATGATATAATAAGGCCAATTTTCTGTAGGCTTTTTTTATTTCATAAGGTTTAGCATTGTAATTAACTCTTAAAATTTTATAATAATCAGTACTCATTATTTTTAGATGAACTGTACATTTCTGTAAAATTAAGAATATATTATTGGAAAATAAAAAAGTCTGAATGTATCAGACTTTTTTTTTATTTTAATTGTTATGATTCACAACTACTACAGCTTACCAAATTAACTACCATTTCTTTAGCTACACTTTGACTTCTTTGATAATACAATGTTTTTACTCCTAATTTCCATGCTTCTATAATTAATCGGTTAACTTCCTTTACAGGCAATTCTGCGGGTATATTTAAATTTAATGATTGCGACTGATCTATATATTTTTGTCGTATAGCCGCTTGTTGTATTATTTCTAACTGACTTATTTCTTTAAATGTTTTAAAGACTTGTTTTTCTTCATAACTTAGCTCATTTAAATGTTGAACACTTCCTCCGTTTAACATAATACCTCTCCATGTATCTTCATTATTAATACCTTTTTCTGTTAATAATATGTCTAAGTATTTATTTTTGCGCATAAAATTACCTTTGGATAATCCTGCTTTATAATAATTTGAACTAAAGGGTTCTATACCGGGAGAAGTTTGTCCTAAAATGGCAGAGGAAGAAGTAGTAGGAGCAATAGCTAACAACGTTGTATTTCTTTTGCCATATCCTTTTAATAATTCAGGTTCTCCGTATATTCTGGCTAAGTCCTCTGTTGCTTTGTTAGATTTATCTTGTAAATATTTAAAAATTTCTACCGTTTTTTGTTTGGCTTCCATTCCTTCAAATGGAATCATATTTTTCTGTAAGTAAGAATGCCATCCTAAAACTCCTAACCCTAAAGCCCTATGCCTTTTGGCAAAATTATTTGCTGAAGCTAGGTAATAATTCCCTTCAGTTTTTACAATAAATTCTTGTAATACAGCATCTAAAAAGAAAATTGCTAATTTTACCGCATCGGTATCTTTCCATTCATCATATAATTCCAAATTCATTGAGGATAAGCAACAAATGAAAGACTCTTCTTCTGTAGAAGGTAACATAATTTCTGAACAAAGGTTAGAAGCATGAATTACCATTCCTTGATCTTTATATACCTGTGGCTTATTTTTATTTACGTTATCTGAAAAGAAAATATAGGGTAATCCTTTTTGTTGCCTGCTTTCCAAAACTTTAGCCCAAATTTTTCTTTTATCAGTATCTCCATCAATCATTTCCTGCATCCAATAATCGGGAACGCAAACTCCGAAAAATAGATTTTGTACAGGATTACCTATATCTTTGATAGTTAAAAATTCGTCAATATCAGGATGGTCAATATCTAAATAAGCAGCAAAAGCCCCTCTTCTTACTCCTCCTTGGGATATAGTATCCATAGCAGTATCAAAAAGTTTCATAAAGCTTACAGCCCCACTACTTTTACCATTATCTGATACAGCAGATCCTCTGGGTCTTAGGGCTCCAAAATATCCGGAAGTTCCCCCTCCTATTTTGGTTTGCATGATTACTTCTCCTAATTTATGGGTAATGCCTTCTATACTATCGGGTATGTAAACATTAAAACATGAAATAGGTAATCCTCTCTGAGTACCCATATTAGCCCAAATAGGTGAGCTTAAACTCATCCACCCTCTTTCTATCATTTCCTGAAAAGCTTCTTTGAGTTCAGGTTTGTAAAGCCTCTGGGATGCAGATGTTGTAATCCTGTCAATGGCTCCTTCTACTGTTTCCCCTTTCAACAAATATCCTCTATTCAAAATTTGTTCACTTTCTGAATTTTTCCACCAAAGTTTTTCGCTCATAATTTATTATTAATCTATTCTTTTAACCATTAATTCCAATTTTCCTTTTAAACCGGATTTTTTATTTATTGCCAATTTTCTTAAGAAATATCCATTATCTTTTCCTTCTACATCAATAAAAGGCATTTCATAAAAATCTGTTAATTGAAATTCCTTTAAATATTCTGATATTTTGTCTTCTAATTCTTCTAATATTTGTAAATGTCTGGCTCTATTATCCAAACTTGTCAAAACTTCTTTTTCTATAGATGCTGTAAACTCTTTATGTAAAAAACTTGCTTTTATGGTATAAAAATTTCTCATTAAAATAGATCATTTTCAGTTATACTTTTATCATGTTTTGTATACTCTGTTGGTCTTTTAGCAAAGAAGTCATCTAAACTGTTAGCAAAGACTTCTTCTTCAAACCATGCCATAGGTTTATATTGCTCTGCCGAAATATTATAAAGTTGTTTTATTCCAATCTGTTTAAGACTTTCATCTACCCTAAATTTCATAAAATTCAATAAATCTTCTTTTTGTAAATTATTTATTTCACCTTCTTCAAAAATCCAGTCTAAAATTTTATCTTCTATTTTTAAGGAGTTTTCTACGGTTTCCCTAATATGGTTTATTGTGTCTTCATCAAAATATTCAGGATATTCTTCTTTTATTTTATTTATTAAATAAATTCCTGCATTTGCATGTACTTGTTCATCTACAGAGGTCCATCCTATAATATTGCTAACATTTTTCATTAGCCCATTAAAACGAGTAAAGGAAAGTATTATGGCAAATTGACTGAATAATGATACATTTTCAATTAAAATGGAAAATAATATTAATGAAATTACATATTTTTTACGATCACTAGATTTAGCATATTGTAAGGCATTATCTAAATATTCTATTCGTTGTTTTATAATTGGTATTTCTAATAATTTTTCAAATTCATTGTTATAACCTAAAACTTCTAATAAACGAGAATAGGCTTCCGAGTGACGGAATTCACATTCGGCAAAAGTACTTCCCAATCCGTTAAATTCCGGCTTAGGAAAATGTTGATATATATTTCCCCAAAAAGTTTTTACAGCTACTTCTATTTGTGCAATTGCCAATAAGCTATTTTTTATAGCATTCCTTTCTCTATTTTCTAAGTGGGAATGGAAATCTTGAATATCAGCCGTAAAATCTACTTCTGAGTGAACCCAAAAAGCCCGATTTATAGCTTCTGTAAATTGTAATATTTCCGGGTATTCAAAAGGTTTATAATTTACTCTTCTCTCAAATATTGACATATCTTTATTTTTTATAGCATTTTTATTAAAATCAACAAAAAAAAACTAAAACAAAGAGAATGGAATCTTGTATTTGAAATCTATCTCTATATTTTATCAAAAAACCTTATAAAACTATAAAATTAATATAAGGTTAATATTTTTTTAAATAATTGCTCTCTTTTTTTCAAATATTTTTGATGAAATAAAATTAAAGATATTTATATGATAAGGAAAATGATATTAATAAAAGATATTAAAAACTTATAAACAAACTTAGGTTTAATAATTGATTATCAGATATTTAATTTCTTGAATCTCTTCCCCATTGTAGTTTTTGCCTTAAATTTTCAAAGTAAGAGTAGTTTTTATATTTTACAATATTTATTTTATAATCTGCCTTTTTTATAATGATTTCATCCTCAATATTCATTGTATTATACCTGGAATCTAATGATAAGGAATATTCCTTTGATCTGCCACGGATTTTCAGTTGAATGGTTACATCATCTTTTAAAATTAATGGTCGAACATTTAAATTATGAGGAGAAATAGGTGTTATAACAAATATATCTGCTTGTGGATAGATTATCGGCCCTCCACAACTTAGTGAATATCCTGTTGAGCCGGTTGGTGTAGAGATAATAAGTCCATCTGCCCAAAAAGAATTTAAAAAAACATTATTTACATAAGTATCTACAGTTATCATAGAGGAAGTTTCTTTTCTCATGACAGCTACTTCATTAATAGCAAAAGGATAAAAAATTTCTTTATTACTTTTTACTTCTAAAATAGATCGTTCACTGATACTACAATTACCCTCTAAAATTCTGGGTAATTCATTCAAAATTTCTGTTTTTTGAAGAGTTGCCAAAAATCCTAATCTTCCTGTGTTTATACCCACAATAGGAATATTAGTATTTTTAATAAAAGTTGAGGCAGTTAGTATAGTTCCATCACCACCAAAGGTAAAAAGCAAACGGGTATCTTCCGGCAAACCTTTTTCTTTATCAAAAGATAATAAATTAGAATTTTTATAGCCTAATACATTATACAATTCTTTTAAATAAGTATTACAAACTAAAATAGTAATTTTTTTTTCTTCCAACTTTTGAAAAAAAGTCTCATATAAATTTTTATCTTCTTTTTTTACTACCTGTCCATAAACTCCTATCTTCATTATTCTTATATATTTATAATTTACTATACTTCTAAAAATCTTTGGAAATGATCAAACCTGTTTTTAAGTAATTCTTGTTTTGAATCCTCAAAATATTTATTTGAAATATGATACCCAAAACGTTCAAATGTATCTCCTATAGAACTAATATTTTCTGACTGTATTTTTAATGTTATTTTAGTTGTTTCCTCATCAATTTTAGTAACCATCAAACCTAATATTTTTCCATTATTGCTTTCAACTATATTTGCCACTTCACTAATTGAATATTTTTGTATCGGAGTAGTAAGTGTCATATAAACTCCAAAATCGTTAATCACAGCATAGGTCGCAAATTCTTCAATTATGTCTTCTTCTAATACTACTCCTAAATAATTTTCTTTTGTATCTATAATCGGGATTATATTAGTTGCATTATCACTAAAAATTTTAATAGAATCAAATATAATTGAACTTTGATAAAGAAAAAATTCTTCTAATTCTATTAAATGGTTTATAATTACTTCCTTTTTTTCAAGATTTTTAATAATTTCAAAACTTATATTCCCTAAAAGTTTCTTTTTTTCTGAGATTACAGGCAAATGAGAAAGCTTATAGGTTAACATAATATCTTCAGCCTTTTCTACAGTGTCTTCTTCATATAATGGGGAAACATTTTTAAAAATATAATCTGTAATTATCATTGCGCTAAGGTATAATAAGATTTTTTAGTTTCCAAAATTTTATGTTTTTTAGTTAATTTTGCTGACAATTTACTTATTAATTAGAAATAAAATCGGGTCAAGCAAAATGTAAGTATAACATATTTAGTTTCTCAACTTGAAAAGGGAAATCCTATACAAGTAGGAGTAGATTACGATTTAAATTATAAAGGACGCATTAGTGAAGGAACAACAGATCATTTCTTAGTTATAGTGGGACGAGGTTGTGATAATGGAAAAGTTTTTTATCATTTTTAAGATGTTGGAACAAGTTATAAGAATAAGGGAACTAGCCTAAATAATAAGTTATATTTAAATATTTCTGACTATTCATTAAAAGGAAAAACAGTATATAATATTAATTTTTATCTAATAACTTAAATAAGGATTAATCAATGAAAAATATTATTTTATTAACATTAGTAACTTGTGTACTATTTTGTAGATGTAATTCTCAAAACAAAAAAATATTCCTATATCGAATATTGAAAATATAGGTAAGTTTGGAAAATGGCAAATGCTTACCATACAAAAAAATGACACTATTTTATTTCTGCCATGTGATGCTGATAACAGAAGTATTACTTATACTAAAGATTCTGTAATTGATAATAAAGGACAAGAAAACTTAAGATGTAAAATTCAAAGTATTGTTGAGAAAGGAAATAGAACTTATATTTCTTTAGAAAAAGATTGTTCTTATTCAGAAACCATTTCTTATGAAATAATCAGTAATAACTTAGTTCATTGGTATCTATATAATGGTGTGAATTTTTTATCAACTAATGAAATAAATAAATATAAAATTGTAGAGCAACCTTGTACTGAATGTAGAAGTCTAGAAGAATGTATTGGGATTGATACTCTAAGCAAAAGTGTTATAATTAATGGGAATTGGAGATATTCATGTGATAGTCCTGCAAATATTTCCATTACTGATGAAAATAACATCCTCTTTGCTGTATTGTCTAATCAAATTTATATCAAAGCAAAACTCAAAAAAATAAAGAAAAATAAATTTGAGTTACTCCTTATAAAACCTGAGGATCTAGGACCTGGGGGAATGAATATGAATTGGAATAGTTTTTCAAGAGATAGAGCTATTGCTAATATTGATTTATTAGAAAATGGTATCATCCGCTTTTATTGGGTAGGGTTTTATGATGAAAAGGAAAGAAAAATTGTTTTTCCGGATTGTGAATTTAATTTAGAATCTGATTATAATAATCCTGTAATATTAAAAAAATGCCAATAACTAACTATTTTTTAAATAGATGAGCTAGGGAAATATCGCCGGAAAAAATAATATAGAGTTGATAGATTTCACGTAAAATTATCTAAAATAATGTTGCAGGTTCACTTTTTTATTATGATAATAAACAGTTCATATTAAATAAAGAGAGGTGAGATTTAAACCTCCTAAGAATTAAACATAAATTTAAAAAGAAGATCCCATTCTTATTTGTTTTTTTTCAATATATATATAATTTTGTTCAATGTTAAAATATAATTTCATTTTTTGGGCATTTATTATTTTTGAGATTACTAAGGCTCAAAATTCTTTTTTAGACTCTCATTTTAATTCTGATTTTTATAAAAAACAGTGGGTTGGATTTTATTTGTATGATCCTGTAGGAAAGAGAGAACTCTATAATTTTCAAGGTGAAAAGTATTTTATCCCAGCCTCTAACACTAAAATTTTTAGCCTTTATACAGGGTTAAAAATTATTCCCGATTCTATTCCTGCTCTAAAATATCTAATTAAAAATGATACTCTATATATTGCAGGCACCGGAGACCCTTCTTTGCTTGAATCTTATTTTAAAGAAAATAAGGTAATAAATTTTTTAAAAAATAGTAAAAAGCCAATTTCATTATTTTTAGATAATTTTAAAGATGATCCTAATGGCAAAGGATGGATGTGGGATGATTTTGCTGAATATTATTCAGCAGAACGAAGCGCATTTCCAATATATGGAAATATTGTAAACATATATCAAAATTTAAAATCAAATCCAAACTATTTTGAAAGAAATATAGTAAGGAAAGGAAATAAGTATTCCAGACTATTTAATGAAAATATTTTTTTCTCTAATGGAGAAAAGCATTTGGAAATACCTTTTATAACTTCTGATACTTTAACTCGAAAATTACTGGAAATAGAAATTAAAAAGCCTGTCACTCTTACTCATAAATTTCCTGCCGGAAAAGTAAACATATTATATAGTATTCCTTCTGATAGCCTATTTAAACGTATGATGCTTGTTAGTGATAATTTTCTGGCAGAACAAATTTTAATGATTTCTAGTGGAATACTTTATGAAAATATGAACAGTAAAAAAATTATTAATTATATGATTAATGAACATTTAAACAAAATACCTCAAAAACCTATTTGGGTAGATGGTTCAGGTTTATCTCGATATAATAATATATCTCCTCAAGATTTTGTTTTTGTTCTTAATAAAATGTATCAAGAGTTTTCTTTTGACAGATTAATTAATATATTTCCAACTGGTGGGGTAAGTGGTACTTTGAAAAACAGCTTTAAGTCTAAAGAACCTTATATTTTTGCTAAAACCGGGTCTATGGGACAAGTGTACAACTTAAGCGGATATTTAAAAACAAAGTCAAATAAAATACTGATATTTAGTTATATGAATAATAATTTCCAGCATTCTAATGGAGAAATTAAAATGCAAATTCAAAAAGTTTTAGAATATGTAAGAGATACTTATTAAAATTATTTTAAATAAAAATTCACTAATAAAATAAAAAAGCCATACGCTAAATACGATATGGCTTTTTTTTATTAAAAGTAAGTGATATATTTTATTATTAATACATATTTTTGGATTTATAGTTTTAAATATTAATCGGTTTTTATTTCAAAATGAGCTTCAATATCTATTTCTCCACCTAATTGTCCTGCCGATGGCGCATCAGGATTCTTATCAGCCGATTGATGCATTAAATATAAATAAACCATTCCACCTTCTTTAGGAACATTCCATAAGGTTTTATGTCCTAATTTTCTTCCTTGAGCATCTACCCTATCCTCTGCTGCATATTTTATATTAATCTGAGAATTATTTAATTTCTGATAATATACAAAATGATCCTCTGCATCTTCAATAAATATTTCATCTGTCACATCATGGATATGGTCTCCATGTGCAGAATAAAAATAAGTTTCTACATTATAAGTCCCTGTAGGAATATTAACAAGTGTAAGTGGCAACTCTGTAGTCCCTTCTTTTACTTGATAGCTAAACTCTCTTACTAATGTAGGATCTGTCAGATTTATAAATTTTAATACTATTTTAGATATTTCCTCGTGTTCATGTTCTGGTATTGAATTGATAATATCATATTTATCATCTGATGAACAGGAGATAAACCCTATAAATATTATTAAAAATACTGAAAAATATGTTAGTAAATTTCTAATTATTTTTATTGTTATTTTGTTTTTCATTTTTTTTATTTAGTGTTAAAAATTATATTGTAAATTAAGTATTAAGTTCCTTCCTACTTCATCCGAATAAAATCTTAATCTATTTAAATAATCTCTGTAGGAAGTATCAAATATATTTCTGATAGTAAATGATATATTTAATTTATTGTGATACGTAATTGGTAAAGAAAACCCTGTATTAAAATCAAATATTTGATAAGCTGCCTGAGGTGTACTTATATCTAACAAGGTAGGAGTAATTATTCCGTTGTTTACTATATTCACTGTAAAGTTATAATCTGGATAATGATTTTGTCTAAATACACTTATAGAAGATAGCTTTGTAAAAAAATTCATCCATTTTTTATTTTCATATAGCAAAGAGTTAACCCATTTAGCTGGTGGCATATTAATTAAAGCTATATCATTTTTTTTATCATTGCCTCGTAAATAAGAGAAATTAGTTTCTATTTTTATGTTAGGATTTATATTAAAATCTGCCATTACATCTATTCCATAAATTTCTGCATGAGTCTGCATATATTTCCACACAGGGAAAGCTCCTCTAATAGAGTATTCTACTCCTGTAGGAATTTGATTTATATAATCTTTAATATAATTATAATGTGTTGTTATTTCCAGATTTATACGATAATTCAATAAGTTTCCTCTAAAAGTAGCCATAATTTTATTAGATTTTTCATTTTTCAAATCTAAATCTCCTAATTCTATGGCTGCTGCGGAATGATGTAGACCATCGCTAAACAACTCACTGGGGTTAGGCGTTCTACTGCTTAGTGAATAATTTACTATGATATCATTTGAGGCTCCTATTTTATAATTTGCTCCTAAAGTAGCTGCAAATCCATAAAATTCTAAAACAGGATTGGTAAGATAGCTTAAACCTGTATCTTTGAGTACAAGATTTGGATATTTTTTATCATACCCTAAATCCTGCCATCTTGTTTTTTTGAAAAATTTAAGTGCATCTATTTTTTGATAATCATATCTAAAACCTGTTTCTAAAATCAGATTAGGAGTCAATGAATAATTTTCTATCCAGTAAGTCCCAACATTATTTTTTTCATAATAAGGTATTATGGGACTTATTCCTGTGTCTACATTAGGTATATTTTTCTGGAAAATATAAGATACTCCCATCTTACCTTTAAAACCGAAAATATTTTTATGATCAAAATCTAAATGGAAATCCTGTGTTGTCAAATCTAAATTTAATGATGGTTTTCCTTTAAATGCTGATCTTCTTATATCATATTCTTTTCTGTTATTAAACTGATAGCCGTAAGTAAAACTCAATTTACCTAAATTAAAATTATAGAAAGTATTAATTTTAGCCAGATTATGTTGTATTTTTTGTTTAGGAGCATCAATATCCATAGTAAAATCTTCTATAATTAGAGGTTGTTTACTATTAATAGCATTTACTAGATTTTCCAAATTTCCTATATGTGCCGATTTTAAAATTCCCGTATCTGTACCATAATAACTATAAAAAATTTCCATTCCAAAACTATTTTTATTGTAGGCTGCCTGAACAGAAAAATCATTTTCTAAAATACCTGTATTAGAAAGATTATAATTCGGTGCAGACAAATCTCCTAATTTTTTATAGGTCCCTTGCACACGAAAAGCTAAACCATTTCCAAACCCTTTTTCTATATTGGCTGACATATTCCCGCCTTTTCCATTTGAAATATTAGAAGTTAGTATATTTCCTAACAAAGTATCTTGCCTTGTTAGTTTTTTAGGTTCCACCAATATAATCCCTCCTATAGCATCTCCAGCATATTGCAAAGCTCCTGCACTTTTAATAATAAAAATAGAATTGGCAAGATTTACATCTATATCCGGAGCGTGTTCTATTCCCCATTGTTGATCTTCCTGCCTAATTCCTTCATTCAAAATAGGCACACGGCTGCTATGTAAACCATGTATAATCGGTTTAACAATATTATTTCCTGTACTTAATGAATTTACTCCGGCTATGGAAGTTAAAGCCATTCCTAAATTTGTATCTGAATAGGAATTAATTTGACTTTTAGAAATTTTATTTTCTAATGAAGTTTTTGTATTATTATGAGATTTACTTATTGTTATTACTTCCTGAATCTCTTTTTCATGATGCTCTAAAGAATAATTTTTTATAATGTTCTTATTAATAGAAAGTGGAAAAGTTTTAGAAATGTATCCTAAATGTGAAATAATAACGTTATAAGTTTCTGCACAAACATTAGAAATTAAATATTCTCCTTTTTCATTTGTGAATGTTGAATATATTTTTTGTCCCATAGTATTGCATACTAAGACCTCGGCATTTTCTATGGTTTCTCCTGAATGTATATCTTTAATTTTTCCTGATAGTGAATAATTACAAACATTTTGCGCTTGTATAACTATTACTATAGTTAGCGATAGTAATATAAATATTTTAGACATAAAAAGGGTTTATAAGATAAATAGATTTCTTTTTTTAATAATGATTTATGCATTATTAAAAAAGAAAAAGTTGAAAAATGATTATTTATTTTAAACCCCTTGAGGAGGAGGGCGATTATACAGCTCTGAACTAATTATATTTTTAAAAAATATATTACTGTATGCACAGGTAAATAAATGTAATTGAATTGAATGTTTGAATAAAGCAAAATCAAAAATTTCAGGGATTTCAAATGCCTGATATTTACTTATTAAATAAATATTATGGCAAACCTGACAATCTACATGATGTGAATGTTCTTTATTATGTTGCTCTATATGAACATATTCCTGAATTACAGCAAACTTAAAAATAAAGGCTACTATAAAAAGAATATAATTTATTTTTGTTTTATGTTTATATAAATACTTCATGCAAATCTGTGCAAAAATAAAAAAATCTCCTTAAATGAAGGAGATTTTTACATCTATCTATTTTTATTGATTTACTTCTTTTTAGAAGAATCTTTTTTAATAAGTTCTTGTCCTAATTCTATAATGTAGTTATGTAAACTTTCCTTTATTTCAGGATGAGATAATCCATACTGAATACTTGTTTTTAAAAAGCCAAATTTATCTCCTACATCATATCGTTTTCCACAAAATTCTCTCGCAAATACCCTTTGGGTTTTATTTAATGTATCTATAGCATCTGTTAGTTGAATTTCATCTCCTGCACCCGGACTTTGATTTTCTAATATTTCAAAAATTTCAGGTGTCAAAAGGTATCTTCCAATAATTGCTAAATCACTTGGAGCAACATCCGGTTGTGGTTTTTCAACAAAACTATGTACATTATACAACCCTTTTTCTACTATACTTTCGGGAGCTATAATTCCGTATTTATAAGTTTCTTCATGAGGTACTTTCATTACGGCAATAGTTGCTGCATGAGTCTTTTCATAGTCTAGTATCAACTGCCTTGTTAATGGTATTTTATCTTCCATTAAATCATCTCCTAACATCACTATAAAAGGCTCATTACCTACAAAGGCTTTAGCCTGTAATACAGCATGCCCTAATCCTTTTGGATGAGACTGACGTATAAAGTGTAAGTTAATATCTGTAGTTTCTTCTACAACTTTTAATAATTCTGTTTTGTTCTTCTCTCTTAAATTATTTTCTAATTCAGGGTTTGAATCAAAATGATCTTCAATCGGACGTTTTCCTTTTCCTGTAACTATAAGAATATCTTCAATTCCTGACTTTATAGCTTCTTCTACTATAAATTGTATTGTAGGTTTGTCTACAATCGGCAGCATTTCTTTAGCCATAGCTTTTGTTGCAGGTAAAAAACGAGTTCCTAATCCTGCTGCAGGTATTACGGCTTTTTTAACTTTTTTCATAAATTAAATTTTGTTCACCTAAAATAATTTTTTTTAATTGTTATTATTTCAGTATAATATAAGGCTATTTGTTTTATTTTTTATAATTTTATTAAATAATTTACTGAAATAAGTTTTCTATTTCATTTTCATATTTATCAAAAATAATTTTAAACCATTCAGTAAAGTTATCTGGATAATTTTTTATTTCGTTTTTTAAATCTTCTATACTAACCCATCTCACAGCATGCACTTCTTGTACATTAATATATACTTCATTTTCATATGTTCCAATAAAAACACGATCAAATTCATGTTCTATTAAACCATCACCTACCTCTGCTTTATATATAAAATGAAATTTTTCAGTGAGATGACAATCAAACCCTAATTCTTCTTTTAGCCTTCGATGTGTAGCATCTAAATAGGATTCATTTTTTCTGGGATGGCTACAACAAGTATTAGTCCATTTTAAAGGGGAATGATATTTAGTTCCAGCTCTTTGCTGAAGAAGTAATTGCTTTTTTTTATTAAAAATAAAAATTGAAAAAGCCCTATGAAGTAATCCTTTTATATGAGCTTCCTGTTTCTCCATCTCTCCAATAACCTCATCAAGTTCACTTACTAAAACTACAAATTCCATATTAAATAAAAATAATAAAATGATTATCTATACCTAAAGCCGTTAGGATTGATAAAATTATCTAAATTGTAACCTAAACCTACCATAAGACCGTCTCCTCCTTCTTTATAAATATCTGATATACCAAAATTATAGCCAAAAGTAAAATTAAGTTTTCCTAAATCTGCCTGGAAAAAAGGAGTAAAAGAAAGACCACCACTTTGCTGTGAATCTTTTGCTGTTCTATAACTAACTCCTACTGCAAATGCATTAAAATCATCTTTATATTTTGCTTTCAAATTAAAATCCATAATTCGTTCCGAATTAGTATTTAATGACATAAGGAATGAGGGCTCAAGGGAAATTTTATCTACCAACTCCCAATTGTAACCCAAATTAAGATAATACCAAGTCGGAGAAGGTTCTATTGAATTTACAACCGGTCTATTCCTACCTAATGGAATATCTAAAACAGATACACCTGCAAAAAAACCAGAATAAACTACTGATGTGCCTAAATTGAAATAAGGCAAAAATATAGATTTATCACCATATAATAACGGATCATTCTGATCTTCTGGCCTTAATTTATTATAATCAAATGATTGAGAAAATAGGCTAACAGAACATCCGAAAGAGAATTGACTTTCTGATCTAAATTCTTCATCTCCTAAAGGTATATGATAAGCAGAAGAAATATTCAATCCGGTTAAAGTAATAGGTCCATTCTCATCTCGGAAAAAATAGGCTCCTAAACCTACTCTATCAAAAGCATTAAAATGAGCACTGATAGTTTGAGTATTAGGACTCTCATTAAAATCATTCCATTGTTGATGGTACGTAGATTTTAATACTATTTCATCTGTTGATCCTGTATAAGAAGGATTTATTAAAACTTTATCAGATAATAAGTATTGCTGATCAAAAGGAATACTTTGTTGTCCGTAAGCGCAATAATAAATTAAAATAAATACCGATAAAATTTTTTTTAAATAATTCATTAGCAATTAATTATCTAATAGTTACTGTTTATAGAAAATGCAAACTTAAGAAAAAAAGTATTCATCTGTATATTTTTAAAAAACTATTTATATGAAAATAACTAAAATTACATGCATTTAATAACAAAAGAAATAAATTCTTATCCATTAATTATCTATTTTAAATTATTATAAATTTACACTTTTAAATGAAATAAATATTACAATTATAATAATATTTTTTCAATAGCTTTATTTATTTTATGTGGATATTCTAAAACTAAAATATGTGAAGCTTTATCAATTGTATATAAATTATCTTGCATATCATCTTTTTTAGTTTTTATTGAAATTTTTTTATATGGAAATATAATATCTTTTGTACCATGTATTTGATATATATTTTTACATTCTTTCTCAGATTTCCAATTTATAATCTGGTTAATTGACCATTTTAAATATTGGGGATTCATCTGAGTCATATATTCTTCAATTTTTAAATCTTCTTTATCTTTTATCCGGGGAGGTCGCACTTTAAAATAAACTGATCTTAAAAAAGCATAAGATAAAAATTTTTTACTTGTAAAAAATGTCATAGGAAACCAATGTGTAAACTTTATTCTTTTTAATATTTTAAATAATTGCGGAGTTTGTATATCATTTTTCATACTTGCTATAAGAATAGTTTTTTCTGGATTCATAAATTTATTCATCTCCTGCACAATTATTCCTCCAAATGAATATCCTACTAAAATAAAAGGTTCCGTGGTATCTATTTTTTCTGCCATTTTATGAGTATACTCTTCTATAGTTTCAGTACCTTTAGGAGTAAACCACTCTATATATACTTTTTCAAAACCATCAGGTAATTTTATATGCTTAAAACACTTACAATTCGCTCCTAATCCTGGAATAAAATATACTTTCATATTCAATTATTTAACAATTTAACAAAGATAAAATTATTAAAAAAACGTTCTTTTTTTATATTAATAAATTTAATACAATAACACTTATATTTGCAATTATTTTTTGCTCCATTTACATTTATTAATCACATGAAAATATTACATAGAAATTTAATTCAAGGATTGGAAAAAGCTCTTAAAGAAAGTTTTTTTGAGCCAAATAAATATGCAGATAAAGTACTTGAACGAACTCTTAAACATAATAAGAAATGGGGAAGTAAAGACCGATCTTTTATTTCCGAGTCGTTTTATGACATTATAAGATGGAAAAGAAAACTTGAATTTTATGCAAATAAAAAAATGGCTCCCGATAATATTTATTCTATAATAGCCACTTATTTATTATTAAAGAAAATAGAACTCCCATTATTCCCGGAATTTGAAAAAATATATATAAAAAAAATAAAAGATCGTTTTAAACTTGCTTTCCCCTCTAAGGCTATTGAATATTCAATTCCTGACTGGATGCAAACACTTATGAAAGAAGAATTAGGAGAAAATTGGTATAAAGAAATGAAGGCTTTAAATATTCCTGCTTCTACTATTTTAAGAGCTAACACTTTAAAAACTACCGCTGAGGATTTAAAAAATATTTTGAGTGAAGAACAAATATCTGTAGATTTTATTAAGGGTTATAAAGATGCTTTAATTCTTGAATACAAAAAAAATGTATTTAAAACTCAAGCCTTTAAAGATGGGCTTTTTGAGATTCAAGATGCATCTTCTCAACTTGTCGGGCAGTTTCTAAATCCAAAACCAGGCATGAGGGTTATTGACTCTTGTGCAGGTGCTGGAGGAAAAACTTTACAGTTAGCAGCATTAATGCAAAACAAAGGTCATATTATTGCTTTAGATATACATGAATGGAAACTACAAACTCTTAAACAAAGAGCACGAAGAAATGGGGCTCACAATATTCAAACAAAAGTAATTGAGGATTCTAAAACCCTTAAAAGACTTGAAAATACAGCAGATAGAGTTTTAATTGATGCTCCTTGTAGTGGCATAGGTGTACTAAGAAGAAATCCTGATGCTAAGTGGAAACTTACCCCCGAATTTATGGAAAGAATTTATAAAGAACAACGGGAAATTTTGCAAAATAATTCAAAATTAGTAAAAAATAGAGGTATAATGGTTTATGCTACATGTTCCATAATGCCTTCAGAAAACACAAAACAAGTTCTAAATTTTTTAGAGAATAATAAAAATTTTAAATTGGAAGAAGAAGTATCTATTTTACCTTCTAACAGTAATTTTGACGGATTCTATATGGCAAAATTAGCACGAATCAGTTAATATTTTTTATATATTTTTATATATTTTTCAAATAATTTATTAATTTCAACAGGAATTGAATTCCTATTTTTCGCATTCTTCTATCCTATATTTTTATGAATAAAAATAAAATATGCATATTAGCAATTCTTTAATTTTATCAGAATATTTATTTTATTGAAAAATATAATCAATAGTATTATTATTCCCTAAACTATTCTATTAGAAATAAATTTTGCTATTCTATTTATTATTTTCCCTACTTTTTTTAAATTATATTTGATTCTCAAGTATATTTATAATTGATTTTACCTGCTTATTCAAGTTTTCGATACTTGAATCATTAGATATATGAAAATCAGATAATTTAATTAATTTTTCCTGAGGCCATTGATTTTTAATCCTTAATTTAACTTTATCTTCCGGAATATTATCTCTTTTCATAACTCTCTTTATTCTTAATCTTTCGGGTGCTGTTACCACGAGTGTATAATTACAATCTTTATAGGATTCACTTTCAAATAATATTGCAGTTTCTTTAATACAAAACTTCCCACTTTGTTCAGATACCCAATTTTTAAAATCTTTTTTAACTTCTGCATGAACTAACTTATTTTGTTGTTTTAATAACTCATGATTTGTAAAAATTTTCTGGGCTATAAAACTTCTGTTTAACGATCCATTAAGGTAAGCCTTTTTCCCTAATAAATTTATAATCCCTTGTTTTAAAGAATCGTTTTCTTCCATAAGTTTTTTAGCTCTTATATCTGAATTATATACCGAGTATCCTTTCTCTTTAAATATCTTAATAACTGTTGACTTTCCAGCTCCTATTCCACCGGTCACTCCTAATATTTCCATATAAATTTTAAACAATAGAATATACCATTACATAATGAGCTGTACTTCCTCCTAAAACAAATAAATGCCAAATAAAATGTGAATAGGGAATTTTTTCAATAGCATAAAAAATCGTTCCTAAAGTATAAAAAACTCCACCAATTACTAAATACAACAAAGCATAGGAGGCCATTAACTCTATAACATTTTTAATATCAAAAATGATCATCCATCCCATAGCTAAATACAGAAATAAAGAAAGTTTGTCTACCTTACCCGTTAAGAATACTTTCATAATAACACCTATTGTAGCTATAGTCCATACAATAAAAAATAAGGTCCACCCCGAATTATTAGCCAAAGTAATCAAGCATATTGGTGTATATGTTCCAGCAATTAAAAGATAAATACTCATATGATCTAAAATTCGAGCTTTTCTTTTCATTTTTTCATTGGAAAATAAATGATAAATAGTAGAAGAAGTATACAAAATTATTATTGATATTCCATACATCCATATACTTAAAGTACTATACGCAGTTATACTTCTATTTTTAATTAATAAAAAAATAAGACCAACAATACCTAATACAATCCCTGTAGCATGGGAAACTGTATTAAGTAATTCATACTTATCTTTTGCTATTTTTATCATTTTTATTTTAGTTGTATTTTAATAAGTCTTTAACAAATTTACCTTTTTATCTTAAAATAAACAAGAGAATAAAATTATTTATTATCATTGCAGCTTTATATTGTCTTAGCAGAATTTATTGAAAAAAAATTTACATGATAAAAAACAGACAAACTGAATAAGAATTCCCTTATTATTCGCAGTACTTTTGTAGGAACTAATGCTAAAATATGCAAAAAACACATGAATTAAATCCTAAAAAGAAAAAAGTATTAATTATATATTCAACTACAAATGGTCATTGTTTAAAAGTATCAAATTTCATCAAACAATATTTAAATGCTAATGTAGATGTTATATCTATAAAAGAGACAATTCCAGACTTAAATTTTTATGATGGAATTATTATTGGGGCAAGCATTCGTTATGGTAAACATAATTCATTAGTAAAAAAATATATAAATTCACATTATAAAGAAATTCAGTCTAAACCAAATGCCTTTTTTTCAATTTCGTTAATTGCTCGAAAAGAAGAAAGAAGAACCATTGAATGTAATCCATATGTTAAAAAATTTTTATCATCTATTAAATGGAAACCTCAAAAACTGTCTATTATCGGAGGAGTGTTAAATTATCCAGAATATTCGATTCTTGATAAGTATATGATTAAATTTATTATGAATATAACTCATGGTCCTACTGATTTAAGTAGTGTGATAGAATACACAAATTGGAATGATGTTAAAAAATTTGCTTTGGATTTTAATCAGGGATTATAATGAGTTTTTATAGCTGAAAAATATATATATTAAAATAAAGACTTATTTTTGCAAATAAATTTAATTACAATTTTTAAAATATTAGATGGCAAAAATTAAAGTTGGTTTAGTACAATCCAGTTGTTCTAAAGATGTAGATAACAATTTAAAAAAAGCAATTGAAGGCATTAAAAAAGCCGCTTCGCAAGGGGCACAAATTGTATGTTTACAGGAATTATTTACTTCATTGTATTTCTGTGATGTAGAGGATTATAATAATTTTAAACTTGCAGAACCCATTCCTGGACCTACAACTGAGCTACTTTCTATAATTGCAAAAGAAAACAATATAGTTATTATTGCCTCTTTATTTGAAAAGCGTTCACTGGGTATTTATCATAATACTACAGCTGTAATAGATGCTGATGGGACTTATCTGGGTAAATATAGGAAAATGCATATTCCAGATGACCCTGCTTTTTATGAGAAATTTTATTTTACTCCCGGAGATTTAGGGTATAAAACATTTCAAACCCAATATGCAAAAATAGGGGTTCTCATTTGCTGGGATCAGTGGTTTCCTGAAGCTGCAAGAATTACTTCTTTAATGGGTGCTGAAATTTTATTTTATCCTACAGCTATAGGCTGGGCTATTTCTCAAGACGAGGTTACTAATCAGGAACAATATAATGCTTGGCAAACTATACAAAGAAGTCATGCAATAGCGAATGGTGTGCATACTGTAAGTGTAAATCGTGTAGGTTTTGAACAAGACGGAGCTATGAAATTTTGGGGAGGTTCTTTTGTCTCTAATCCCTTAGGGTCTATTTTATATCAAGCTTCCCATACTGATGAAGAAATTATTGTAGTGGATATAGACACTCAAGAATCTGATAATTATAGAGTACACTGGCCATTCTTAAGAGACAGAAGAATAGATTCTTATCAACCGATTACAAATAGATGGATTGATAATGATTGAATTTAAATAATTTATTAAGTTTTGGAAGTTTTACGATCCTCTTTAGGAGATGATTTAATTAATTTTACCTTTTTAGGTAGTTTATTGTTGTTAGTTTTATCTAGATTTATACTTATTCCTAAAAGTGAACCTATTTTTAAGTTTTCCTCTCTATCATTTGAAAGTGAAAATTTTACTCTTTATATTGCAATATGCAGTTTTGTATATACTGTAATTTTAGCTTTAGTTTTGTTTCCTTTTTTTGATATTGTTATACCCTTTTATCAATCAGAAATTTTAAAATTTATTATTTTATTTATTATACTTTTAATCTATCATGTATTTTCTTATATTTTAGGAAATGCCTTTTTTCTTATTCTCGGAAAAAACAAAGAATATAAAGAAAATTATAAAAATCGTTACATCTTCTTATTTCTAAAATTATTTATATTTATATTTCTTTGTTTTGCTATTTATTATTCAAATATTCCAAAAGAATATCTTACCTATATAACAATTGGAACACTATTTACGCTGTTAATATTAGAATGGATATGGTTAATATTTTTCATCAAAAAACGAATAAATATTTCAACATATTACGAATTTTTGTACCTTTGCACTTTCGAAATATTACCTGCACTATGTATATTAAAATTAGTGTTCTTATAAGAAAAATTTTATTTTAAATTATGAAAGTTAAATCTATATTAGTATCACAACCCAAACCAATAGGTGATAGTTCTCCTTATTTTGAAATAGAGAAAAAGCATAAAATTAATATAGATTTCTATCCTTTTCTCCAAGTAAAAGGGGCTGATGCCAAAGATGTTAGGTTACAAAAAATTGATTTTTCCCATTTTACTGCAATTATTTTTACAAGTAGAAATGCAATTGACCATTTTTTTCGTTTAGCTGAAGAAATGCGTTTTAGTGTACCTGATTCAATGAAATATGTATGTCAATCAGAAGCAATAGCACTTTACCTTCAACGATATATTGTTTATAGAAAACGTAAAATATATTTTGGAGAAAAAGAAGCTGAAGATATGATTCCTCTTTTCAAAAAAAATCTGAATGAAAAGTATTTGTTACCCACATCTGATGTTTTAAATCAAGACATTCCCGATGCTTTAAATAAAGCAGGAATTACGTGGACTCGAGCTGTTTTATTTAGTACCGTAAGTTGTAATGTTGCTGCTAAAATTAAAGATATACATACATATGATGTTTTAGTTTTCTTTAGTCCTTTAGGCATAAAATCTTTATTGGATAATTATCCTGGATTAAAACAGGAAAATTTGATTATAGGAACTTTCGGACATTCTACTAAACAAGCTGCTGAAGATGCCGGTTTAAAAGTAGAATTTTTTGCTCCGACTAAAGAAAAACCTTCTATGACTAAAGCTTTGGAAGATTTTCTTAACGATCAATAAATTAAACTATAGATAGATAAATGCCCAAAAATTAATATAAATTTTTGGGCATTTTTCATAAAAATATATAATTATAATTTATAATTAATATTTTTGTAATACAACTAAAAAATTAAACTATATGGTAACGTATAAAGAATCCGGAGTAGATAAAGAAGAAGGATACCAAACTGTATCTAAAATTAAAAATGCTGTAAGTCAAACTTACAATACTCATGTACTAAATGAAATTGGTAGTTTTGGTGCTTTTTATGAATTATCTGGTTATAAAAATCCAATATTAGTATCAGGGACTGATGGAGTAGGTACAAAGCTTCGTATAGCTTTAGATTCTCACATATATAATACTGTAGGAATTGATTGTTTTGCTATGTGTGCTAATGATATTCTTTGCCATGGAGCAAAACCTCTTTTTTTTCTGGATTATTTAGCATGTGGTAAATTAAATTCAGATATAGCCGCCGAAATAATTTTAGGTATTGTAAAAGCATGTAAAGAAACAGGAACAGCTCTGATTGGAGGAGAAACTGCCGAAATGCCAGGAATGTATAAAACAGGAGATTACGATTTGGCTGGATTTTGTGTAGGTGTTGTAGAAAGAAATGAAATTATTGATGGCTCAAAAATAACTGAAGACCAAGCTATCATAGGTCTTCCTTCCAGCGGGTTCCACAGCAATGGATTTTCATTAATCAGAAAAATATTTACCGATATTAATGAAATTTATGACAATAAACCTATTTATGAAACTTTACTCGCTCCTACTCGTCTTTATCAAAATGACATTCTAAAAATACAAGAAAATTTTCCTATTTTTGGAATTGCACATATAACCGGTGGTGGATTATTAGAAAATGTTCCTCGAATTATTCCAGAAGGTTTATGTGCAAAAATAGAAACTTCAAAAATAAATATACCTCCTATAATGAAAGAACTCCAAAGAAGAGGAAATATTAAAGAAATGGAAATGTTTGGAACTTTTAATATGGGAGTAGGTATGTGTATTATTGTAAATCCTGAAAATGTCTTAGATATTTTACAACTTATTGAGGGTAGTATGTTTTTAGGTTCTATTAAACATGGAAAAGAAAAAATTGCACTAATTTAATAATTCTATGAATCTAGCTGTTTTAGTTTCCGGAAATGGAACAAACTTACAAAGTATTATAGATGCTGTAGATTCAAAGGAGTTACAAAATACTAGAATTTGTATTGTAATTGCTGATAGGGATTGTTATGCTCTAGAAAGATCTATAGACAGGGATATAAACACGTTCTTAGTGGAAAGAAACAAAGACTTATCTTCCGAAATAGATATATTATTATCTTCTGAAAATATAGATTTAATAATACTTGCTGGTTTTTTATCTATATTATCTGCTAATTTTTGTGAAAGATGGAAAGGAAAAATAATTAATATACACCCATCTCTTTTACCTAAGTTTGGTGGAAAAGGAATGTATGGAGCAAAAGTTCATCAGGCTGTTTTAGATGCAGGAGAAACAGAGTCCGGAGCTACAGTTCATTACGTAACGCCCGAAGTAGATGAAGGAGATATTATTGTACAGGGAAATTTCCCTGTTGAAAAAGGAGATACTGTCACAGATTTACAACAAAAGGTTATGCATACGGAACAAAAAATTTTAATTGAAGCAATAAACAAAATCTCTTCCGGTATTAAAAATTAAATTCTATATGTAACAGGTTTTTGCCAAAAAATTCTTTTTTGTATAAACCATAAAAATATGAATCAGTTAGTTAGCTTAAAGAAGTATGATAACTATATTGAAGCTTCTCAAACCCTTCAATTACTAGAAGAATATGGAATTTACGGATATATAGCAAATGAATATACCGTACAATCTGATTGGTTGCTAAGTCAAGCTATTGGGGGAATAGAACTACAGGTATTTAAAAATGATTTGGAAAAAGCAAAATCTGTTATTCAATTACATGAAGAACAAATAAAAACTACAGAAAATAATGTAAAAGTAGAATATACAATTAAAAATTCTAAATATGGAGATAAAACATGTCCTAAGTGTGGTTCAAATCATATATATCAAGATGAAAACCTCAACGGAATTTTTGGTTTAAGTATATTATTTTTAGGCTTTCCTATAAAAGTAAAAAATTCTAAGTTTCATTGTTATTATTGTGGAAATGTATGGAAGGATATTTAACTGAAATCTAATAATTAGTTAATTACAAAATATTAAATACTAAAATTTAGCTATTTAATTTATAAAAGAAAAAGCCTCTTATAAAAAGAGGCTTAATTAACACTAGTTGCTTAATAATATGTTTGAAATTATTATTCTGATTAACTGATATAAAATTACGATTAAGTGATAGAATTTCATTACGGAAATCCGTAATTACAATAAAAAAATATATTTTTTCGCAATTATTTTAAATTTTATTAAATTTTATTAATAAAACAATAATCAACTTACCCATTAACATAAAATACAAACTAGTTTATTCTACATTAATAATCAAATGAATGATTATATTATCACACTAACTTTACTGTTTAAAAAAATATTTTTCGTAGAAAATATAAGCCTTCATTTTTTGAATTGTAATAAATGATAATTTTCAAATTAATTCATGTATCATTTATTTAAATAAATATTGTTTTTGGATAACTTTGTTTTATCCTTAATCTTAATAAGATCTTTCTAAAAATAATTTTTATTTCTATTAGAACAATAAACTAATTAAACATCTTAATAAAAAAGATATACTCATA
Organism: Apibacter adventoris; assembly: GCF_002964965.1. NCBI lineage: Bacteria > Pseudomonadati > Bacteroidota > Flavobacteriia > Flavobacteriales > Weeksellaceae > Apibacter > Apibacter adventoris. The sequence goes on along the minus strand of NZ_PSZN01000019.1, from coordinate 115,108 downwards.
TTGTTAACTTTATAATTATAAATATTTGTCGTTCATTGTATTTTAAATTAATACTATTCTAATTAAATATAAATATTTGTGTTATTTACTCTCCTAAATATTTTTATATCATCATTGAAATAAAAAAATAACAATATTTACATAAATAATTATTTATTGATAATTTAGTACTTTTTACATTCACACAAAAAAGAGTAAATTTGCATTAAATATATTATGAAAAGTAAACCTATTAATTATGGATTATTATTAACAGCAATAACTCTTGTAATATTTTTTGCTGTTTACTTTTTTTTTATAAATTCTGATTATTATATGATTAGTGCAAAAGTTAATTTTTTTGTTCTTCCATTTATCTATACATTACTTACTATAATCTTATTATATAAAAAAACAAATGTTAAAAAACTTTCTTTTTTTAAATGTTTACAATACTCATTTAGCACATTATTAATAGGAGGAACACTCTCATATCTATTTATAGCCTTTTTTTTTAACGTTATAGATAAAAATTCAGAAAAATTATTAAGGAATCAAAGACTTGAACAGAGCTTAAAAGAACTAAATAAAGATTATAAATCTTTACAAAACCCAACTGAAGAGGACACATTTAAATATAAAATGCACCATAAAAGTTTAACTTCTGAATCTTTAAAAAATGAACCTTTGTTTAATTTGAAAAATTCTTTTATTATTTTAATTATACTGTATCTTTTTTACTTTACAATATCCGTACTTTTGTCAATATTTTTTAGAACTCGAATATCCAATGCAAATCTCAATAATTATTCCTCTACTCAATGAAGCTGATTCACTGAATGAGCTTTTTGATCGTATACATAATGTTTGTATTCAAGAAAAATTTAGCTATGAAGTAATTTTTATAGATGATGGCAGTACAGATAATTCTTGGATTATAATTAATAACCTTTCAAAAATTTATCCACAAGTAAAAGGAATTAAATTTGCAAGAAACTATGGGAAATCCCAAGCTCTAAATGCTGCATTCAAAATAGCTAAAGGTGAAGTTGTTATCACTATGGATGCAGATTTACAAGACTTTCCTGAAGAAATTCCTGCACTACATAAAATGATAGTAGAAGATAATTATGATTTGGTTTCCGGGTGGAAAAAAAAACGTTATGATAATGTAATCACCAAAAATCTTCCTTCAAAACTTTTTAATTGGGCTGCAAGAAGTACTTCGGGAGTAAAACTACATGATTTTAACTGTGGACTAAAAGCTTATAAAAATGAAGTTATAAAAGCAATCGATGTTTATGGAGATATGCATAGATACATTCCTGTTTTAGCAAAAAATGAAGGATATACTAAAATAACCGAAAAAGAAGTACCACATCAAGCTCGTATATATGGAAAATCAAAATTTGGAGCTAATCGTTTTGTCAGAGGCTTTCTCGATCTAATAACCATATGGTTTATGTCTCGTTTCGGATCTAGACCTATGCATTTTTTTGGATTTATTGGGACTCTTATGTTTATTTTGGGCTTTTTCTCAGCTGCATGGATGGGAATCAGCAAATTAATTAAAGTATGGAAAAATATTCCTGCTAAACTAATTACTACTGATCCTTTATTTTATATCTCTTTAATCATGATGGTATTAGGTACCCTATTGTTTATTGCAGGATTTTTAGGTGAGCTTATTGTCGAATTAAAAAGAGGAAGAAAAGAAGATTATACTATCTCCAAATATATAAATATAAAAGAATGAAAAAACTTATATATCTTGCATTTATGCCTGTGCTAATAATGTTTTGCATATCCTGCAATTTTTCTATTAAAGGTGAAGGAAATATTATTACTAAAGAAATAAAACTAAGTAATATCAAACAAATCTCTGCAAAAGGAAATTACCGCCTTATTTATTTATATGACGATAAAAACCCGAGAATGATAATAGAATCTTATAATAATATAATAAATAATTTAAATATAAAAAATAAAGATGGCTTACTAAGTTTGTCCGAATCTAAAGAAGTAAAAGATACTGATTTATATAATATATATATTTATAATCCTGAAATAATCCAATTTAATTTGTACAATAACGTAAATGTAGATATTAACTCACAAATTAGAACTTCTAAATTAACCATCTTTTTATATAATAATTCCAAATTATTAGCAAGCAATATTGTTGTTGATGAATTAAACGTTAAAACAGAAAATGCCTCTAAAATTAATTTACAAGGAAGTGGCAATAAACTAAAATTAAATGCTAAAAACGATAGTGATTTTTCAGCTCCTTTTTTTGAAATTTCTGTAGCAGATATACAATTAGCTAATGTAGCTACTGCAGAACTTAATATTAAAAGTAAATTGACCGGTAAAATTAAAAATAATACTACTTTAACTTTAATAGGAAACCCTGAAAAAGATTTAAAACAAGTGGATATGGCTGAAATTAAACAAAAACAATAACTAAAATTACTTTATAAAATGAATTCCTTAGAAATTGCTAAAACATGGCTAAAATCACCTTTTGATGAAAATACACAAAAGGAAGTTCAAAAGTTAATTGAAACCAACCCTAAAGAGTTAGATGAAGCTTTCTACAAAAATCTGGAATTTGGTACAGGTGGAATGCGAGGAATCATGGGGGTAGGTACCAATCGACTAAATAAATACACATATGGACAGGCTACCCAAGGTTTAGCCAATTATTTACACCAACAATTCACTGGAAAAAAAATTACAGTTGCCATAGCCTTTGATGTACGACATAATAGTGACACTTTTGCAAAACTTGTAGCAAATGTCCTTACAGCCAATGGAATTTATGTATATTTATTTAAAGAATTCAGGCCCACACCAGAATTATCTTTTACTGTACGTAAATTAAAATGTGATGCCGGAATTGTTTTAACAGCTTCCCACAATCCACCCGAATATAACGGATATAAAGTATATTGGAATGATGGGGCTCAAATAGTACCTCCTCACGATTCAGCAATTATCAAAGAAGTACGAAAAGTAGATTTTGCTGAAATCAAATTTGATGGTGATGATTCTAAAATTACTTATTTAGATCAAGAGATAGATAATCAATTTATTGATGCTGCAATTGAAAACACTATGTTTTTAAAAGGAAAAAAAGATCTTAAAATTGTTTATACTTCTCTTCATGGAACTTCAATAAAAATATTACCTCAAACTTTAGAAAATGCAGGATATGAAAATGTATTTATTGTTCCAGAACAAGAAATACCTGACGGAAATTTCCCTACAGTAAAATCCCCTAATCCGGAAGAACCCGAAGCCTTATCTTTGGCATTAAAATATGCTGAAGAACAAAATGCAGATATTGTTTTCGGGACAGATCCAGATGCTGACAGATTAGGAATTGCAATTCGAGATATAAACGGAAAATTGGTTTTATTAAATGGTAATCAAGCAAATACTATACTTACAGATTATATTTTACAGAAATGGAAAAAAAATGGAAAAATTGACGGAAAACAATTTATTGGATCTACTATAGTTACTTCTGATATTTTCTTTGCATTAGCTAATCATTACGGTGTTGATTGTAAAGTAGGTTTAACAGGATTTAAATGGATTGCTGACTTAATAAGAAAAGAAGAAGGAAAAGAAAAATTTATTTGCGGAGGCGAAGAAAGCTTTGGATTTATGCCGAGTGATTATGTTCGAGATAAAGATTCAATATCATCTATTCTTGTAGCTTGTGAAGCTGCGCAGGAAGCTAAAAATGAAGGAAAAACCTTATTTGAAAAGTTAATTGATATATATGAAAAAGTAGGCTTTTACTATGAAGAATTGGTTTCAATCGTAAAGACTGGAAAAGATGGAGCAAGTCAAATTTCAAAGATGATGGAAGAATTCCGTGCTCACCCTCCTAAAGAAATAGCTGGAGAAAATGTAATCAAATCAGATGACTATCAATCATCTATTTCCTTAAATTTAACTACAGGTGAAAAAACAAACATTGATATTCCTAAGTCCAATGTTTTAATTTTCTATACAAACAAAGGAACAAAATTAGCTTGCCGGCCTTCCGGGACAGAACCTAAAATTAAGTTTTATTTTTCCGTACAAAGTACATTAACAACTAAAGATGAATTTGCAGAAAAAATTTCTGAAGCTCAGATTAAAATTCAAAAAATTAAAGAATTTTTAAAATAAATTTTCATTAATAAATAAAAAAGAGATGTTATAAAATAACATCTCTTTTTTTATAAAGTTTTTAAAATAATCCTTCAACTGAAAAATATCTTTCTCCTGTATCATAATTAAAAGTTAAAACCGTAGCCCCTTTAGGGAGCTCTTTTATTTTTTTGGCTACTGCTGCTAAGGATGCTCCTGTGGATATTCCTCCTAATATTCCTTCCTCAAAAGCTAATCTTTTAGTATATTCAAATGCCTCATCTTTAGATATTTGAATAGTCCCATCTAATAATTTTACATTTAAAGTATCAGGAATAAATCCTGCTCCAATGCCTTGAAGAGGATGAGGTCCAGGTTTTCCTCCTGATATTACCGGTGAGTCTGTAGGCTCTACAGCAAAAACTTTTATGGTAGGAAATTTTTCTTTTAACATTTCACCAACACCTGTTATATGTCCACCAGTTCCTACTCCGGAAATTAATGCATCTATTCCCTCAGGAAAATCATCTATGATTTCTTTAGCTGTCGTTTTTGCATGTATTTTAGGATTTGCAGGGTTTTTAAATTGTTGAGGAACAAAAGAATTTTGTATTTTTTTGTTTAATTCCTCAGCTTTTGCTATAGCTCCTTTCATTCCTTGTTCCCTTGGAGTTAATACCAATTCTGCTCCATAAGCAGACATTAATCTTCTTCTTTCAATTGACATAGATTCAGGCATAGTTAACATAACTTTATACCCTTTTACTTTTCCTATCCATGCTAAACCTACGCCTGTATTTCCCGAAGTAGGTTCTATAATGGTACCACCTGCTTTTAATAAACCTTTTTTTTCAGCATCCTCAATCATAGCTAAAGCAATACGATCCTTAATACTACCTCCGGGGTTTTGTTTCTCTAGCTTGATATAGACTTTGTAATCAGGAAATAATTTTTTTATCCGTACATGTGGAGTATTACCAATAACTTCTAATATACTATTTGCTTTCATAAATTTGTTTTTATTTGTTTTTAAATTTTCTATATAACATAATTAATAGGTTCCTTAAAATCTTTAATAGTTTTAATTTTCATTTCTGAAGAGTAATAAACTAAAGTATAGGGTAACACACTTTGAGTAAGCCAAACATTTCCTCCAATAGTTGAATCATGTCCTATAATCGTATCACCGCCTAGAATGGTAGCTCCTGCATAAATAACTACATTATCTTCTACGGTGGGATGTCTTTTTACTTTAGACAGATTCTTTGCTACATAGAGTGCCCCTAAAGTAACACCTTGGTAAATTTTTACATTATTGCCTATAATACAAGTTTCACCTATTACAGTACCTGTCCCATGATCAAGAAAAAAATTTTCTCCTATTACTGCTCCTGGATGAATATCAATACCTGTACGAGTATGTGCATATTCTGAAAACAAACGGGGTATTATAGGAAATTTTAATTTGTAAAATTCATGAGCTATTCTGTGAACTGTTATGGCATAAAAACCGGGATATGTCAACACTACTTCTTCTAAAGATTCAGCGGCTGGATCGTTGGCTAAAAACGTTTTTGCATCTTTCTCTAAACTTAATTGTATATCTAATAATTTATTTAAAAATAGTTCTAACTTGTATTCAGCTTCTTTTTTATTTAATAATTTAGAAATATTTTTTAAAAGTATTTTATATGCCTGAGTTAGTTCTAATTCTGATTTTTTCTTATTTGTTTTTTGACATATTGGAAACATTTGGGAAAAAAATATATCTATTACTTGTTCTAGATCCTTTTTATTGATAGGTAAATAAATTGGCTGAGAATTAAATTTATTTATTAATTCTGATATCTTTGTAGCTATACCCTGTTCTTGTTTATTTTTACCTTTATCCATATAGAATTTATAATATTTTTTGCAAACCTTTTTATTTTTTTTCCTCTTTATAAGCAAATTTAGAAAATATTCATATCATACGTATTTATATTTTTATAAATTTCATTATTTTTGAGATAACTAATGAATAATTGAAATAAAAAACAGAAGGCAATTAAAATTAATTGCCTTCTGTTTTTTATTTTATAAATTTTATTGATTTAATTACCTTTTAGTAATTCTTCCATTCTTTCTTGTTCTTCTTTAGCTAAAAACTCATCTACAAGAATTTTTCCGCTATGTTCATCAGATATAATTTTCTTTCTAGAAGCTATTTCCACTTGTTTTTGAGGCGGAACTGTAAAGAATGACCCAACAACAGCCCCTCTGTCTATACTAGTAATAGCTAAACCATTTTTAGAACTTTTTCTGATTCTATGATAGCTATTTAATAATCTTTCATCAATTTTAGAACCGAACTCTTCAGATTTTTTTATTAAAAAATCTTCTTCTTTTTCAGTTTCTCGAATTAAATTTTCTAATTCTGATTTTTTATGATTTAAATGTTCCTGATAACTTGATAATTTTGTTTGTTGCTCTTCAATTTGAGATTTTTTAAATTCAATTTTAGCATTAATTTCTTTTATCTTTTTATTTTGTAATTGAATTTCTAATTCCTGATATTCAATTTCTTTTGCTAATGCTTCAAATTCTCTATTATTTCTTACGTTATCTTGTTGGGATTTATATTTTTTTATTTGAGCTTCAGAATTTTTATTCAATTCATTCTTAATCTTAATTTCATTAACAAAATTCAATACTTCATCTTCTATCTTTCCTATTCTTTTTTCTAATCCTGCTATTTCATTTTCCAAATCTTCTACTTCCATAGGCAACTCACCACGTAAGTTTCTTAGTTCATCTAAACGAGAATCTATAATTTGTAAATCATACAATGCCCTTAGCTTCTCCTCAATTGTAGTAGTATCTGCTTTTTTCTTTGTAGCCATAAATTATTATAGTTATTTTTTTGGAATTTTATTTTGTGTTTAATCAAAGTGTAAAATTACTAAATTTTATAATATGTTTAACACCCAATCAAACATTTACACTTTAAAACTTTATGTAACAGGTAATTTATTTTAGTAATACTGACTCCATGAATTCCTTATTTTAAATAAAATAATTCACAGGATTAGTATTATACTCAGATATGTAAATGGGTATACTTCCAATATTCCCTGTTAAATAATTATATATTAAATTTTTGGTATATTGTTCACTTTCATAATGTCCTATATCAATTAATAATATTTTGCCTTCTGCCTGAAAAAATTTATGATATGTAATATCTGCTGTAACAAAGGTATCGGCTCCTTGTGAAATAGCATTTTTTATGGCAAAACTGCCGGATCCTCCTAATACAGCCACTTTTTTAATAGGCTTATTTCTTAAAACAGTATGTCTTATACATGGGGTTAAAAAATTCTTTTTTAATTTTAATAAAAATTCTTCTTCAGAAATTTCTTGTTCTAATTCTCCGATCCTTCCCATTCCTAAATCTTGATTTTCATTATCCAATGTATATACTTCATAAGCCACTTCTTCATATGGATGAGATTTTTTTAGCGCTTGTAAAACATCAGGCAATTTATAATCTTCAAAAATTACACTTAATAAAGCCTCTTCTACTTCTTCCAAATTATTTATTTTTCCTAAATAGGGATTGGCATTTTGTGTTGGTATAAATGTTCCTCTTCCATCCATTCTAAAACTACAATTTTTATAATTTCCAATTTCACCAGCTCCAGCATTAAACAAAGCTTGTTGTACACTAGAAAAATGAACAAAAGGAACATAGGTATGAAGTTTTTTTATACATTGTTTTTTACTTATTAGAGGACGCAGATTCTTGAGATGTAAACGATTTCCTATTTCAAAATTTACCCCTTCTTTTGCAATATCTAAATTGGTATGTATTGCATAAATTGCAATATCATGCTTTATAGCTTTAGCAACAGCCTTTTCTACATAATTATTACCTGTAATAGATTTTAATCCAGAAAAAATTATAGGGTGAAAAGTAATAATCATATTACATTTTTTATGTATTGCCTCTTCTATTACTTCTTCCAAACAATCTAAAGTTACTAAAATCCCTGTCAGTTCTTCATCAACATTCCCAACTAATAAACCTACATTATCAAAACTTTCGGCATTAGATTCAGGAGCCCATTTCTCAAGCATTAAAGCTATTTTTCCTACTTTCATTTTTATATGCTTTATCTAAGTAAAACAAAGGTAGTATTTTAAATAATAATCACGAAAATTAGATTAGAATTGTAGTAGTTTGTAAAATTAGATTTAAAAATCTATTTTTTTAGAAAATCAAAAAAATTATATTTTAGTACTCTATTTTTCTTGTAAGTAATTAAATTTATCTTAGAAAATATTAAAAACTATTTAACTTAACTCCAATAGTTAAATAAGACAGAAAAAAGCAGTTATAAAACTGCTTTTCTCATATATATTTTGTATTATAATTTCTATTCCGTTACACCATCAGAAACAACTTCAAAAGAATAATCATACTCCACATTTCTGTGTAAACGAACTTTTGCAGTATATTTTCCTAATCTTTTAATCGTGTTACCTGGAATTTTAATATATTTTTTATCTATTTCAACTCCGGATTTTGCTAATGCTTCTGCTAAATCAGAATTATTAACAGAACCGAATAACTTATCACCAGCACCAACTTTTGCAGGAATAGTTACAACTACCTCTTTCAATTTCGCAACTATATCATTAGCAGTTTTTACTAAGGCAGCTTCTTCTGCTTCTCTTTCTTTTAAAGTAGCTTCTAAAGCAGCTTTATTTTTTGGGGTTGCTAATAAAGCACATCCTTTAGGTATTAAATAATTACGAGCATAACCAGGTTTTACATTTACCACATCAAACTCTAATCCTAAATTTTCTACGTCTTGTTTAAGAATAACTTCCATGATCTCTTTTTTATAAAATTAAGGTTTTAATTGATCTCCTACATATGGCAATAAAGCTAAATGTCTTGCTCTTTTAATTGCCTGAGATACTTTTCTTTGGAATTTTAAAGATGTACCGGTAAGTCTTCTGGGAAGAATTTTACCTTGCTCATTTACAAATTTCAATAAGAAATCAGGATCTTTATAATCAACATATTTTATACCGTATTTTTTAAAACGGCAATATTTCTTTTCTGTCTTAGTGTCAATATCTAACTGACTTAAGAATTTTACTTCACTGGCATTTCCTCCTGCTGCCTGTTTTGCTAATTCATCTATTGCCATGTCTTATTTTTTTAATGATTTAACTTTTTCTTCTCTCTTTCTAGCCCATTCTACTCCGTGTTTATCTAGCTTCACAGTTAAGAATCTTAATACTCTTTCATCTCTTTTAAATGCTAACTCTAGAATGTTAACAATATCACCAGGAGCTTCAAATTCAATTAGGTTATAAAACCCATTTCTTTTTAATTGAATAGGGTATGCTAATTTTTTTAATCCCCAGTTTTCCTGGTTTACAATAGTTGCGTTGTTTTCTTTGAGTAAGTTCTCAAACGATTTAACTGCTTCCTCTACCTGAGAATCCGATAGAACGGGAGTTAAAATGAAAACAGTTTCATAATGATTCATAAATCAAATTGTTTAATTATTTTTTCGAACGGCAAATATAAGAAACTTAATTGAATTTACAAAAGGTAATTCTATTATAGAAAACTGTCATAATTGATCATTATCTATAATTTTCACAATACGAAATAAAAGTTGTATGTTTATAAATTAATTACTAATTATTCCACATATGAAGAGATATTTTTTAATTATTTACGTATTATTATCCTATTTTATATATGCACAATTGGAAACCGCTCATTGGTTCTTTGGCAATCATGCAGGGCTAGATTTTACTTCAAGATCCCCCATAGCCGATACTAATGGCGCTTTGTACACCCATGAATGTTGTTCTTCAATATCCGATAAAAATGGAAATTTATTATTTTATACCGATGGTTCAACCGTTTACAATAAAAATCATTCCATTATGTCTAATGATACCGGTTTATTAGGAAATAGTTCCAGTACTCAATCAGGACTTATAATTCCTGATCCTTACACCCCAACTCTTTATTATATATTTAGTGTTCATACAAATGATATTAGCCCAACAAATTCTGTAGGAATACACTACTCTTTAGTGGATATGACTTTAGATTCCGGAAATGGAGCTGTAATATCAGGAAAAAAAATATTCCTTTGCCTCTCAATGGTGTACAAAAAAGTTTTGAAAATATTACTGCAGTAAAACATGCTAATGGAGAAGATATTTGGATTATTACCCAATTTATTGATAAATTTTATGCTTTTAAAATAGATAATTCAGGATTAAATACCATTCCCGTAATAAGTAAAGTTGGAATATCTGTTCCTTTAGACCATGATTGTCGTTTAGGTTATATTAAAATTTCTCCTGACAGTAAAAAACTAGCAATTGCCCACTATTCAAAAGCTTTAGCTATCTATGATTTTAATTCTTTCACTGGTGGTGTTAGTAATGAAGTTATTTTAGATACTAACAAACATTTTTACGGAGTAGAATTTTCTCCTAATAGTAAAATACTTTATTCGTCTGAAAACGTTGAAAGCACAATACATCAATATGATTTAACTGCAATCTCTATACCAAATAGTAAATTTCTCTTATATAAAGGTAATAATCAAAGTTATTTTGGAGCTCTACAATTAGGTCTAGATAAAAAAATTTATCATACTGCAATAAATGATAAAGCCCTATCTGTAATTGAAAATCCTGATATATATGGATCAGGAGCAAACTTTAAACCTCTTTCTATCGATCTAGGAGGAAAAATTTCCACCTATGGACTCTCCTCCTTTATTGTCTCTTTTTTTAATGGAACTATTCTTATTAATGGAAATTTAAACCTGTCTGAATTTTGCTTAAATGAACCGCTTACTTTTTCCTTAAATACAAACCTTTCTACTTATACTGCTAACTGGGATTTTGGAGATGGAAATACAGTTATTAATAATAATACTCCTATTCATACTTTCTCTACTTTCGGAACCTATCTAGTTAAGGTTACCCTAAAATATAAAGACCAGTATGAAAATGAGCAAAACATAACATTCGATAAAACTATTACAATACATCCCAAACCATCCGTCAACTTAGGTCCCGATAAAATCCTATGTGAAGGTGCTTCCTTAACTTTGGATGCTGGTAACCCCGGAGCCTCTTATCTGTGGAGTACCGGTGAGACTACCCAAACTATCAACGTTATTAAGTCCGGCTCGTATTCGGTAACTGTGACTGATTATAACAATTGTAGTGTTTCTTCTTCAGTGATTATTAATTTCCTTAATCCTTTTATTAAAGAGATTAAAGTTAATAAGAATACTGCGGAAATAGTAGCGATAGAAAACTCTCTTTTGCAATACAGTCTGGGATATGATTCACTGGCAGTATTCTCCTGTTTTTTATAACCTGGAATTTAAAATTTATAATACCTATGTTAAAAATGCTTCCGGCTGTATCTCTGCCCCTTTTCCTTTTGGTTTGCTCAATGTTCCCAATATAATTACTCCTAACAAAGACGGAATAAATGATGTATGGAACCTAAAGGGATTGGAATTATACTTGGGAAGTTCTGTGAAAATCTTTGACCGATATGGCAAATTATTAGTCAATACTAAAATTGATAAAGGTTTTGTTTGGGATGGTAAATATTTAGGAAAAAATGTAGCTACAGCAAGCTATTGGTATATAATTGAACTTACGGATGGGAGAAAATTAAGTGGTTAAATTATGGTTAGAAATTATAATGAGAAAGATCAATAAGTAATTACGAAGCGTTGAATAAAAAGACTATATTTCATAATTTTAAATAATAATATTTGAAAATATAATTTTCTTCTCTCTTATTTTCTTTTGATAAGTATAAAAAGTTACCATATTAGTTCATAAATTGTATATAGTAATTATATAATAATTATTAGAATAAAATGTTTATTTTTGCATTATTATTTTTTTATTAAAATTATTATTACTGTCTTATGAAAAGCTTATTTTTAACACTAACTATACTATTATTATCTCCATTTGCAAGCGCTCAACTAGAAAATAATAATGATGTCATTCAATTCCATAAGGTTAATTCTTCCGACACATATTTAAATTCTACAACTGATAGAAACTTATGTAATTCCTCTTCTTCTGTCAATATTAATAATCTTTTTATTAAAGAAGTAAAGGTTAATAATTATAGAGCAGAAATAATAGCTGTAGGAAATCCTCCTTTACAATATAGTCTGGATAATATTCATTGGCAAAATTCACCAATTTTTCATAATTTAAAAAATGAGGTATATAATGCTTATGTAAGGAATGCTTATGGATGTATATCTAATGCTTTTCCTTTCGGCATTTTAAATCTTCCTAATATAATCACTCCTAACGGAGACGGAATCAATGATGTTTGGAATCTGAAAGGATTGGAATTATATCCGGGAAGTTCTGTGAAAATATTTAACCGATACGGCATTATATTAGTCAATGCTAAAATTGATAACAATGGATTTGTTTGGGATGGTACTCATCTGGGGAAAATTTTACCTTCTGATAGCTACTGGTACGTAATTGAAATTACCGATGGCAGAAAATTAACCGGATGGATTGTGGTTAAAAATTATAATGAAAAAGATAGATAAAAGTTCTTGTTTATTTTATATAAACTAACTCTGCTTTTCCATTTTTAATATATAAAATGCATGAGGCCATCTTATTAATTTCATCTTCGTCGTGGCTTACTACAAAAGTTGTTGAATGTAAAAGATGATGTGATTTTATAATTTCATCTTGTAATTCAATCCTCATTTCCCGATCAATAGCTGATAGTGGCTCATCTAAGAGGAGAATAGGCGCTTTTTGAACCAGAACACGAGCCAAAGCTACTCTTTGTTTTTGACCTCCGGAAAGTTTTTCTATTTTTTGTTTTTTAAGTCCTTCTAAATCAAATATTTTGATTAATTTACCCGCCCATATCCCCTCTTGGTTTGAGGGCTGTGCAAAAAGGATATTTTCTTCTACATTTAAATTAGGAAAAAGAGCATAATCCTGAAACATAAAACCTATATTTCTTTTTTGTGGAGATAGATTAATTTTTTCGGTTGAATCGAAAACTATTGTATCTCCAAACTTTATTTGTCCAAACATAGGCTTAGTTAAACCGGCCAATATACGAAGTAAAGTGGTTTTTCCTGCTCCGGATTTACCTGAAATACATACTAACTGATTTTCTGGTATTTTTGCTTTTATATCTAGAATACTTTTTTCTTCAGAAGTTTGTATGTGATGTTTTATATCTATTTCTATCATATATGAATTTTCATACTTTTCTTACGAATTACAAAGTGTTAATTCTAAAACTTTTATTTATACTGTAAATAAGCGTTAGCAAAATAAAAGAAATTATAAATAAAATTATAGAATACTGATTGGCTACTTCATAATTAAGTGCCTGAACTTGATCGTAAATAGCTATGGATGCTATACGAGTTTGCCCTGGAACATTTCCCCCTACCATTAAAACAATTCCGAATTCTCCTATGCAATGTGCAAAAGTTAAGGCTATTCCTGTAATTAATGAAGGTTTTATATTAGGAATCAATACTCTCCAAAAGGTAACCCATTTTGATTTTCCCATAGTATAAGAGGCTTCTCTAAAACTTTTAGGTAATGAAGTAAAACCATTTTGAAGAGGTTGAATCATAAAAGGAAGTCCAGCTATGACACTGGCTACTACTATTCCTTTAAATGTGAATGCTAATCGTGTATTAAAATATTTATCAAAAAAAATTCCTAAAGCATTATGAGGGCTAAATGCTACCAATAAATAATATCCCATTACAGTAGGGGGTAAAACCATAGGCATACAAATTAGTGCTTCAATAAAGGCTTTACCTTTAAAATGTGAATAAGCCAAATGATACGCTACCGGCAAACTTATAATTAGTAGTAATAAGGTTGTAATTATTGCTAATTTAGCTGTTAAAATAAGTGTATTAAAAAAATCTAAATCCAATTTATTTTATATTTATTTCTGAAGGTAATCCATATCCATATTTTTCCCATATAGAATTGCAGGCAGGGCTATTTATATATTTAAAAAAGCGAAGGGTCTCTTCATCATCCTGACTTCCTTTAATTAAAACTGCCGCCTGTTCTACCCAAGGACATATTTCACGGGGCAATACATAATATCTTCCTTTATTTTTCATTTCCGGAGATAAAGCTAAAGACAATGCTATAAACCCTATTTCAGCATTTCCTGAAAAAGCAAATTGTGCTGTTTGATTAATATTTTCTCCCCATACAATTTTTTTTGTTATTTTATTATATAACTGTTGAGAGGTAAGAGCCTTAACTGTATTGCTACCATAAGGAGCATTATCAGGATTGGCTATAGCAATTTTTTTCACCTCTGGAGATAATACTAAATGTAAACCTTTAGAAACCTCTTGAGAAGAACTCCACATAGCAACTTTTCCGTAAGCATAGGTTTTAATCGAACTTGCAGCAAAACCTTGTTTAGCAATTTTTTGAGGAAATTTAGTATCTGCTGACATAAAAAGAGTAAAGGGGGCTCCATTTAAAATTTGTTGTGTCAAGGTTCCTGAAGATCCGTAAGTTATTTGTATTTCTGCTTTAGGATATTCTTTTTTATATTGATTTTTTATTTCTTCTAAAACATACCTTAAATTTGCCGCTGCAGCTATGGTTACTTTATGATTATAAGTGAAAAACCTAGGTAAGAATATGGCTAATATCACTGCCAATAGTATCAATATTAGATAAAATTTACGTTTCATAGAATTAAATTATTACAATATTTATTATTATTCGTGTTGACCTCCATTTATAATTTTAAAAATATGCAAAATTGCCGGAAATATTGAATCCATCGATTCCTCAGCTCCTTTTGTAGAGCCCGGTAGTGTAATTATAAGAGTATCTCTTATCAAACCGGCAACACTACGAGAAAGCATAGATAAAGGAGTTCTATCTTGTCCGTAGCTTCTCATAGCTTCTGCTACTCCGGGTATTTCTTTTTCCAATAATGGTTTTACAGCTTCCGGAGTTACATCTCGTTTGGACAATCCCGTACCCCCAGTAATCAGAATCATATCTATTTTCTTTTCGCAATATGTTTTTATTAATTCTTGTATTTTAGTTATTTCATCCGGAATAATTATATATTCTGAATTTTCAATTCCAAACTTAGATAGTTTATCAATAATTATTTTCCCTGCACGATCTTCCTTTCTGCCAGAAGAAATGCTATCGGAGCAAACAATCACTGATGCTGTTAAAGGAATATTAAATTTATCTTTTTTATCAGATTTTCCTCCCTTTTTTTCAATTAATCTGATATTTTGAATTTCTATATTTTTATCTATAGGTTTCAACATATCGTAAAAGGTAAGTGCAACAATGGATGCGGCATGCATAGCTTCTACTTCTACCCCGGTTTTATAAATTGTTCTTATTTCTACGGTGATAATTATTTGCAAATCATTTATTTCATAATTTACCGATGTATATTCTATAGGAAGGGGATGACAATCCGGAATCATATCACTGGTACGTTTAGCCGCAAATAATCCGGCAGTTTTTGCCATTTCAAAGACATTTCCTTTAGGAACGTTATTTTCCTTTATCGCAGTAATAGTATCAAGCAAACTTACTTTGACTATAGCTTGCGCTATAGCTTTTCTTAATGTTTTATTTTTATATGTTATATCTACCATTGATTATATTTTTTATTATATATCTTTGATTTTTTATTTTTCTTTTATTGTTGAAAAGAAAACCGGTTTAATTGTTATCATTATATATGCCCATTGTGGAAAATGAGTGTTTATTTCTTCTTGTTTTTTTATAATTTCTGTACCTCTGTTTTTCAAATAGGTACTCCATCCTCCCTGAATAGATAAAGAAGGAGAAAGTTTATAGTCTACTTGCAGATCAAATTCAGACCCAATATCTTTATTTTCTCTATTTTTCATTTTTTGAGAAGTAGAAAAGGTGTGAAAATTTCCTGAAAATTTTAATTTTGAATTAGTTTTAATTTCTATTCCTCCATATAAATCTATTAGTCCCTGTCTAGGGGGAGTTGTCCAGTATTCTATAGATCCATTAAAGGCATGATTGGCTCCATATAATTTATTAAAGGTATAATCTTTATTTTTGGAAGCATTGTATTTAGTACCTGAAAAATAATCTCCTCCAAAAATAGCTGTTATTTTATCTGAAAATTTATAGTGCGATTTTAATGCCAATAAAAATGCATCTAATTTATGATCATCCCGATCATAACCAAATTGATAATAGCCGGTTGTATAAAATGAAATTGGTATTTCTTTATTTTTCATTTCTACATTTATTCCTGTTGTATTTCTATATATGGAGGTCTTAGGATTTTGTGTTTCATTTTTTCTTTGAAATCCATCATTTACCCATATAAATGAGGTGGTAAAATTTTCAAAAGTTTTTTGTACCCAACTATATAATAATGATTGATAACCTTTATCATAAACCGATTCATATAAAACATCACTGGCATTATTCCAGGCTCCTCCTAAGTGAACTTTAAATTTAGATGATTCATATTTCAGTTTCAAAAGGTCATGAGCAATTGGAGTATTACTCCAATTAGTTGAAGAAAATAAACGATTATCATCATATTCTAAAGCCTGACGGCCTAATATGCCCGAAAATTTTGGTGAGAAAAAATATTCTGCCCATGCTTCATACAGACCTAATGAATTTCCTGTATTATTTATTCCTGTTGACCCATAGGTTTTTGTATCTTGCACAGTTACTTTTATGCGATATTCTTTAGTTTCATAAAAAGCTGTTAAACGGGCTCTCATATTGTTTACAAATGCAGGATTCAAACTATCTGCCAAAGGAGCTCGGAATCCATCCCGGAATTCTCCCCTTGTTCGCAATTCTCCTTCTATTTTTATAGATTGACCATAAATATTTACATTTATTAATAATGAGTATGTTAAGAGAACTAAAAGTAGTCTTTTATAATTCATAATATTTATAAAAATTTAGATTTTACTATTTTTTAAATAAACGTCTTTGTAAGTTTTCAACGATTTCTGTTTCTAATCGTTTTATAAGTAAATTTTCCCAACTTAAAGCCAGAATATTAAAGGATAACTATTGATTTATGTTTCCTATATGTAAAAAGCTAGATAGTGTTATTTTTCTTTAATTAAATTACTAATATATATTTTCTTTCCATGTATGGGTATTATCATTATAAATCTCTTTTCCCCAAATGGGTATTTCTTTTTTTATCCTTTCCACCATTTCATCACAGGCTTTTATGGCAGGTTTCCTATGTTTAGATGAAGTAAACACAAATAAACAAATTCCTCCTTTTTTTACTTTTCCTAAACTATGATATACATGCACGCACTCTAAGTTGTATTTAACAAAAATTTCTTCTCGTATCTGGACTAATTTCTGTATTGCCATTTCCTGATATGTGGTAAATTCTATTGCTGTAACTTCTTTTCCCTCTTTTTTATCATTTCTTACCTGCCCTAAGAAAATACTATGCCCTCCTATTTGGGTTTTAAAACTATGTTTTTGAATACTTTCAGCTATAAATTCAGGAGAAACGGGACCATCAACAAATAGGTTTTTTATTTTTATTGTTTTCATTCTATAGTATGGTTTTTACTCCTTTATAAATATGGAAGATATCTTTTTGAGGATATTTTTGTTGTACAAGTTTAAAGGCTTGTTCACTCCTTACTCCCGATTGACAAACAAAAATAATGGTTGTATAGTTTTCTAATTCTTCTAGTCTATGTGAAAGTTCCGTTAAAGGAATTCTTATATATTCATATTTATTTATTACTGGAATTTCTCCTTCATTCCGAACATCAATTAATATTGAATTTTCCCTAGCTAAAAGAGAACGCAATTCTTCCTTATTAGCAATTTCTTTTTTCGAAAAGGAGGATATATTACAAAATGTATCATAATTCATAGTTAAAAATTCCTCTTTATTTTTAGGGCCCATCACTATTTCTAATTTATTATATTTAATGATCCTTGTTTCATAATTAAGCACATTTATAAGATACAGTTTATGTACTAATAGGTCTCCTATTCCTGTGATTAGTTTAATTACTTCATTAGCTTGAACTGTTCCTATTATACCAGAAAGTGTACCTAATACTCCTGATTGATTACAGTTTGGAAATTCAAAGGATTTTGGCGCAACGGGAAATAAATCTCTATAATTAGTTATTTGTCCATTTTTTTCTATGTTAAAAACTGATACCTGACCTTCATATTGGTAGATAGCTCCATGAACCAAAGGTTTTTTCAACAATTTACAAGCATCGTTAAGTAAATAACGTATCTGAAAATTATCTGTACCATCTACAATAATGTCATATTGTTCTATTAAGGGTAAAATATTATCATGAGTAATTTTATACGAATAAGCTGTAATTTCTATTTCAGAATTTATTTGATGAAGTTTCTCTTTTGCTTCATTTGCTTTAATTTTTCCTATGGAATTTTCATTATATAAAATTTGCCGATGTAAGTTAGATATATCTACCTTATCATCATCTGCAATTCCTATATGACCTACACCGGCTGTAGCTAAAAATTGCAAGACCGGACAGCCTAAACCTCCTGCTCCTATAACAAGAACTTTCGATTTTAAAAGTTTCTGTTGAGAATTTTCTCCAAACTCAGGTAAAATTATTTGTCTATTATATCTATGTGTATTCATTTTCTGATTTTTTTATCCTCCCGAATAAGGGGGAAGTAAGGCTATTTCTGCATCTGATTCTATAATTTTTTTATCATTTATATATTCATTATTAACCACTATTAAAAATTTACTAGAGGCTAATTCTGGAAATTGTATAACTAATTTTTCTTTTAATTCGGAAACTGTATTTATCTCTTCTTTAAATACATATTCATTTGTCTTGAAAACATCTGTTAAATTTCCAAAAATTTTAATTTTCTTCATTATATCTTTTTTGTTTCTATTTGAGTAAAATCTTCTGGATTGTTAATATTCACAAATACTTTTGAGGAAAACACAGGATTCATTTCTATAATTTCTCCTTGGATATCCTGTATAAGTTCTCTCATTTTAAATTGTTTTTTATTAATTTTTTCTTCTAATAAAGGAAGTATTTGCTGAGTGTATATTCCAAATAAAGGTTGTATTTTTTTATTATATCCAGCTACAGTAGCAGAAGCTTCTGTATGGTTTTTTATGAGATAAGTAACTGCTTCTTTTGTAATAAAAGGCATATCGCAAGCTATAACAAATATATCTTTTCCAGAGTTTTTAAGTGAGGTGTAAATTCCTCCTATAGGACCTGCACTAGAAACAATATCAGGAACTAATTCTAAATTAAATTTCTTATATTCTAAATTTTGTGTATTAATTTTTACTTCAGAAAAGCAAGTAGTTAAAACATTTATTTCATATTGTATAATAGGAAATCCATTAAGTAATTTTAATCCTTTATCTTCCCCCATTCGGGAACTTTTCCCACCTGCTAATATATATGCATCCCCAATCATATCTGCTCTTTTTTAAATTGGATAAATTTATTACTTAGCCTTTTATATTCTAAAAGTAACCGTTTCCCTTCTTTAGTTAATTCAGAGCTTCCTCCATCCTTTCCTCCAATTGTTTTAATTACTAAAGCTTCAGAATTATTTTTATTCATTTCTTTTATCATATTCCAAGCTTTTCGATATGGAATCTTTATTTGTCTTGCTGCTTCAGCTATAGAGCCGCTTTTTTCAATATATTCTAATAACAAAGCTCTTCCTTTTCCTATCCTCAGCCCTTCTGAGCTTTCTATCCATATAAAACCTTCTATTTTCAGATTTTCCATAATGATATTTTTTCTCCTTGTTTCAAGATTCTAGGTCCTCCTTCTATTTCTGCTATACAATTTGATTTAGAAAAACTATCCATCTTATAAGATTCTTGAGCTGATAAAATTTTCACTTTCCCATCTTTTTCATATGCTTTTAAAAATAAAGTTAAGTTGTTGTTTTTTTCAAAATCTGAAGACAAAGCCCCTAAATATTTTTCTTCATAAAAATTTTTTCTACCTTTTATCCCTTCTATAAATGGTTGTACATATTGATAAAAACAAGTCAGAACAGATGCCGGATTTCCGGGGAGAGCAAAAACAAACTGATTTTCTTTTTTACCAAAATATATAGGTTTCCCTGGTTTTTGCTGAATTTTATAAAAGAGTTTTTTAGTACCTAAATTTTCTAATGCCTCTTGTACAAAATCATAATCTCCTACAGATATCCCTCCTGTAATAAGTAGAATATCTGCTTTTTCCCACGCTTTTTTTATAGCTTGTAAGGTTAATTCTTTATTGTCTTTTACTTTTATTAAAATTGTCGGGAGTATGTTTAATTCTTGTAAAGCTGCTTGTAATGCCCATGAATTAGTTTCATAAATTTGACCAAATTCTAAGGGGTTACCTACTTCTGTTAATTCATTACCAGTTACTATTATCCCTATTTTCGGATAAGAATTAACATATAAATGAGTAAAACCAAACCCTGCTAAAAAACCTAAAACTCCAGCTGTAATTTTTGTATTTGAAGAAATCAATAGATCTCCTTTTTTTGATTGAGAACCACGTAAACGTATGTTTTGTCCTTTTTTAATTTGTGAATCATTAAAAATAAGATAATCATTTTTTAAAGATATTTTTTCCTGCATTATTACTGTATCTGCTCCATGAGGAATGGGAGCTCCTGTAAAAATACGGATCGCTTCCCCCGAACGTAAACTCGGTATATTACTATCGCCAGCCTGAATAGTATATGATACTTTTATTTTTTTACATTCTTCAAAATCTTTATAAGAAAAGGCATACCCATCCATAGCTGAATTATCAAAATTTGGAACATCTAAGGGAGCATATATATTTTGTGCTGTATAATAATGTAAGGAATCTTTAAGTGAAATTTTATTTTCTACAGTTTTAAAAATTTCCTTTTCTATTATTTCTTTAGCTTTCTTTACTGTTATAAAGTTCATATTTCAATAGGTTTTTTTTAACATAACGGTTATAAAAAAATTATCCGCCTATTTTTATCATACTTCTATTCTCTAAATGATCAGGATTTAAATTTTTGAAATTTTGAAATTGTTTCCCCATTTTTTTATGTTTCTTATATACACAATTCTCTATCACAGGTTTTATATTTCTACCTGCTCGTAATTCTCCTAAAATATCAAATTCTTCTTTTCCGAAAAGACAATTTTTCATTTTACCATCTGCCGTTATTCGCATGCGGTTACAACCTGAACAAAAAGGTTGACTCATAGTCGTAATAAAAGCAAAGGTGCCTTTAGAACCTAATACCTGATATGTTTTTGCTGTATTGTGTATAGAATCTTGTAATTTAACAATAGAAAAATGTTTTTCTATATTATGTAACATTTCAGTGGTGGTTAATACCCTATTTTTTTCCCACCGATTTCCGCTAAAAGGCATAAATTCTATAAACCGAACTTGTAGAGGCAAACTACAGGTTAAATTCACGAAATCTGTAATTTCATGTTCGTTAATTCCTCTCATTGCTACAACATTAAGTTTTACGTGAAAATTTTCTTTTACTAAAAGATGTATATTTTTCCATACTTGCGATAATGCATTTCTTTTAGTAATTGATTTAAATGTACTTTCATTTAAACTATCAATACTAATATTTATAGACTTAATACCTACATTTTTAAATAAGTCTACATATTTATGAATCAATACTCCATTGGTTGTCAAAGTTAGTTTTACAGGCAATTGTGCTAGACATTGTACTATTTCTGAAAAATCATGTCTTACCAAAGGTTCTCCTCCGGTAAGACGAATTTTATTGAAATTATAATCTACAAAGGTCTTTGCTATGGTAAATATTTCTTGAGGATGCATCAAATCTTTTTGGGAAAGACATTGCATATTTTCTTCGGGCATACAATATAAGCAACGAAAATTACAGCTATCCGTAAGAGATATTCTTAAATAGTTATGAATTCTATTATATGTATCCTGTAAATTATTCATATTTATTTTCGGAATCTTTAGCTTCGCTTTTACGAGCATCTGGCAAATATTTTAATAAAAACAATGCTGAAATAAAAAGAAATAAAGATCCTCCAAAAGTAGCCCATGCAAAAGGCTGATTATCATCCAAGGCATTGTTCAATGCACCATACATTAGCCATATTTGTATACTCAGAATTAAAATAAGTATTATTATAATAGCTGACATTAATGTATTAGTTTTACTGGGATGTGCTGTATTTTGTGCTTCTCGAAAATTACTCATAATTTTATTTCTTTTCTTTTTCTGTTACATAAACATTTCCATCTCTAATAACTACAGATAGTTGGGGTAAAGGTCTTGGTGGAGGCCCCTGTAATACTTCTCCTGTTTCTGGATCAAAAAAACCTTTATGACAAGGACACACTATTTTGTTTATTTCATGTTTATACAAAACTGCACAGGAAAGATGTGTACATTTCTGTTCAAAGCAGCGCCATTTATCTTCTCCTAAATGTATTAATATATAGGGCACTTTATGATTATCATTAATTACAAATGATTTCATTTCCCCAATAGGTATTTCAGAAGTTGAACAAATTAAGTGTTCCTGATATTTTTTATCTTTTGAAAATAAAAGAGATTTGGCTGCTATCATTCCATTTCCTACTGCTAAACTTCCAGACAAAAGGCATAAAAATTTAGCAAACTCGCGTCTGGAAACATGAGTAGATTCCTCTTGTTTTATAGGAAAATCTGATTTCCAAAACGGGGTTTCTTTTTCTTTGTTATGTGACATTTCTGTATAGTCTTTTATGTTAATTAATGAACTTTTAATTCTTTACTCCCTTTAGGCATCATAACATTTACTTTTGTTATAACTTCTTGTTTTCCAAAAATAAACTTATTTACAGGGGTACTATGTGGACGTTTTTCTTCTATTTCTTCTAATGTACCGTAAAATAAGGCTCCACTTGGACAAACTGTGGCACACATTGGTTTTAAACCTGCACTGGTTCGATCATAACACATATTGCACTTCATCATTAATTCTGCTTCTTCTTTTTTATTAGGTACTCCAAATGGACATGCCATTACACAATTGGAGCAACCTATACAACGTGCTGTATTTGCTGAATGGACAACCCCTAAGTTATCTTTAGTTATGGCATCTGCCGGACAAACATTAGCACAGACAGGATCCTCACAATGCATACATACCTGTACGGTAGTTTGTATTGTGTGTTTTCTGTCAACATAATGAATATGGATCATACTCTCCTGTCCATTTGTTTCACATTCCGCACAAGCCATTTCACATGCATGGCAACCAATACATCTTTGCATATCCACAAAAAAACCCATATTTTTATTATATTCTGTAATTGTCATAATCTTTTCTTCTTTAGTTATTCATCAAAACTTTGAAATGCATTGGATTTATCTGATTTCGAGGCTTTTTCACCTGTATTTATTAATTTACAGGCACATACTTTGAACTCTGGAATTTTAGACATAGGATCTAAGCTACTAATGGTTAATATATTAGCAGAATGAATTCCTCCCCAATGATAAGGTATAAATACGGTATCTTTTCTTATAGTTTCCACAACATTTGCCGGAAAAATAGCTTCACCTCTGCGAGTTACTACTTTAATTAAATCCCGATCTATAATTCCATATTTATTTGCCAGTTCTGGATGAATTTCTAATAAAGGTTCTGGATATTGATCTACTAATTTACCTATTCTTCGGGTTTGTGATCCACTCAAATATTGTGAAACTACTCTTCCAGTAGTCAGTGTAACCGGATATTCCTCATCTGTTAATTCAGAAGGATCTTTATAGGGAGCAGGATTAAAGTGAGCTTTTCCATCGGGAGTTTTAAATTTATAATCTTCCCAAAGTCTTGGAGTTCCGGGATGGTCTAATGTTGGACAAGGCCAAAATACCCCCATATTTTTTTCTATCTTTTCATAAGTAATTCCATAATAATCTGCTGTTCCGCCTTTAGATGCTACTCTTAGTTCATTGAATATATCTTCTGCAGTTGTAAAATTAAATTTATCTCCGGCTCCTAAACGACTTGCAATTTCTTTAATTATTTCACTATCTTTCCTTGCTTTTCCCGGAGGATTTATAGCCTGATTGATACGAACAACTCTACCTTCTGCTGTTGTAACCGTTCCTTCTTCTTCTTCTTGTAGAGATCCTGCTAAAATTATATCTGCATGTCTTCCGGTTTCACTTAAAAAGAAATCTATAGCTACATAAAATTCTAGTTTTTCAAGAGCTGAACGTACATAATTATTATTGGGAAGTGACACTAACGGATTAAAGCAAATAGATATAAGTCCTTTAATTTCTCCTCTATGTATAGCTTCAATAATTTCCCAAGCACTATATCCTTTTCCTGGTAAATCTTTTTCCTCTATTCCCCAAACTGCTGATATATATTTACGATGTTCAGGATTTTCTATGTCTCTGTTTCCCGGTAATTGATCGCATTTATGCCCATGTTCTCTTCCTCCCTGTCCATTACCTTGACCAGTAATTGTAGCATATCCGCAATAGGGCTTTCCTATTCTTCCGGTTGCTAATACTAAATTTATACATCCTACTACGTTATCTACTCCTTTTGTGTGGTGCTCAATTCCTCTTGCATGTAATAAAAAACTAGTTTTAGCTTTTCCCCATATTTCTGCAGCCTTGTAGATTTTCTCTGCTGAAACTCCTGTTATTTTCTCAGCCCATTCTAACGTATGATCTTGAACAGAAGCTAATGTTTCTTCATAACCCGAAGTATATTTTTCTATAAATTCTTTATCTACCCAATTATTATCAAATAAAACTTTTAACATAGCTCCATATAAGGCAGAATCTGTACCGGGGCGTAAATCCAAATGTAAATCTGCAGTCCTCGCCAATGGAATTATTCTTGGATCTATAACAATCAACTTAGCTCCGTTATCTCTTGCTTCCCAAATAGGATAAGTTAAAGTAGGAAATGTTTCACTTACATTGGCTCCTGTAACAATAATTACTTCTGCATGTTTTAAATCAGACCAGTTATTGGAAGCTCGATCTAATCCAAACGCTTTTTTATTCCCTGTACCGGCACTTACCATACATAAACGTCCGTTATAATCCAAATTTTTAGTTTTTAACGCTACTCTGGCAAACTTACCTATCATATAACTTTTTTCATTGGTAAGGGAGACTCCTGATAACATAGCCATAGCATCTCTTCCGTATTTTTCTTGGATTTTCTGAATTTGTGAGACTGTGGTATCTATAGCTTCTTCCCAATTAATAGGTTCAAATCCTACTCCTTCTACTCTTTTTAGTGGAGAAAGTAACCGATCAGGATGATTATTTTGTAAATATCTTTGAACTCCTTTTGGACAGAGTCTTCCTTGATTGAAAGGGAATTCTTTCCAAGGTTCAAAACCTACTACTTTATTATCTTTTACTTTCAGCTGAATACCGCACTGCATTCCACAAAAACAACAATGGGTCTTCACTAATTTATCTGGCTCTGATACCCCTTTAAAACCATTTTTTGGAGTATATTGTTTGTGAGGTCCAAATTTTTCTATAATTATATTGTCTTGTACTGGTAATTTAGCCATTACTTATTTTCCTTTTTATTTTTTTAACCAAAAAAACTTCCTGATTCTTCTCTTGCTTTTAAATGTGCTTGGGCTAATGCTGATCTTTTTCCTTCAGGGCTGTAGTCTAAATGACTTTCACCATTATCCATAGTAAAATCAAACCCTAATTCATTTGTGACAGTTTTTAAATCTTCTATATGCATTTTAGTAGCAAACTCTTCTCCTGTGTGTGGACATACTGCCATTCCATTTTTTATTCCTACGGTTTTATAGATATTAACTCCTAACTGTGCAGGTCTTTGAAAAATGTGAAAAAATTTTCCGAACGGAATCCATACTAAGAATAATATAACAGTAACTGCATGAGCAACAGACATAAATTGATTAGTTTTTCCTTCTAAATATGTATAATCGAAAGATATTCCTATCCCGGTTACTGATATAGCTATAAGAAGAATTAATGGAAGCCAGTCTCCTTCAAATGTCTGAGTAGAAATTAGCCCACCGTTAGTCATTCTACGTTTCATCATCATTATGGAACCTAAAATTACTAATACTGAACACCATACTAAGGCATGGAATGTTATGAAAGCTATAATTGACCCTAATTCAAAATTTAAAACTTTAAAACCAAACATATGTGCTTCATAAGTTGTAAGAGTACCAGATTCTAAAGTAAAATGTATCCAACCAAAAGTTAAAGGTATGGTTATACAAAATGCAATCATACATCCGGTAGCTAACAAAAAGTGACCAATCCAACGGATTTTACCTCTTGGATAGATAAATTTTTGAAATAATATGTTTTGGAAAAAAAGGCTTATACCTTTTCCTATATATTCAAGAAAATGTTTACTAAATAAAAATTGCCAAGAACGTTTCCAATACATTTTAGTGGGTGGTCTTTGTAACCAAATAGAATATCTATATGTCACTCCGAATATGGAAAAGACGGTTCCAAAAAGATAGGCTATTAATGCTGCGTCAAAATTCTGTAAATCTCTTGAACCTACAATCACCAAAATAATAGCAATAATACAAACTATAATCGCTTTTAGTAAAGCATCTTTATTCAGATTCTGAAATAATTTAAACATAATTTAATCTGTTAGTGTTAACTAGGTCTTTCAGCTCCTTTTCTTTGATAGTAATACCAATTAATAATTGTAGCAGCAACAGAAAAGATTAATAATCCCCAAAAGAAGCTATTTGCATTTTTTATACCTAATTCTTTAGAAGAATGTAAAACAGCTCCAATGATTATTGAAAAAATAAATGGTCCATATGCAGCTATAGCAGCTGTCCAGCCTATTACACCAGCTGCATGCACAGGATTATCTTTAAATATAATCGGATATTGTCTAAATGTTCCTGCATTTCCTATTCCTGAAAAAAAGAAAATTAATAACATAGTAATAAGAAAATAAGGAAATTGATCAATTGATGTTGGAGCTACTAATCCCATTGAAATCATAACTATAATACAGCCAATAAATCCAATTCCAGTAATAGTGGTTAAAAGTGCTCCTCCTACTTTATCGGCAACGAATCCAAACAACACTCTACTAGCAGAACCAATTAAAGGTCCATAAAAAGCATATTGTAAAGGATCTGGTGCTCCGGGAAAATCTCCATATAATGACTTAATCATTAAAGGAAAGGCTGCTGATAATCCTGAAAAAGTACCAAATGTCATAAAATAAGTAATGGTACAAAACCAGGTATGTTTAATTTTAAAAATTTCTAATTGTTCTTTAAAAGAAGATTTTAACGGAATACTTTTTAATCCAAACCAACAAACCAGGGTCATAATAATTAATATGGGAATATAAATTATTACAGGGCTTTGTAAATAAAGAGATTTAGTTGTTACTTCATGTGATACAGGATCTACAGTTTTTAATATTTGCGGAGCTCCTACAATGGCTATACCTAATAATGCAGGAGTTAAAAACTGTACTATACTTACACCAAAGTTTCCTATACCAGCCTGAATACCTAATGCGGTTCCTTTTAATCGGGCTGGAAAAAACATATTGGTTGAAGGCATAAAGGAAGAAAAATCACCACCTCCAAAACCTGTTGTAAAAGCTAAAATGGCAAATACCCAAAAGGGTGTGTTGGGATTCATTACTGCCAACACAATTCCTACAACTGGTATTAATTTTATAAGTGTTGATATAGTTATGGTATGTCTTGTACCATAAATAGGAATTAAAAAGGTATGTATTATTCTTAAAGTTCCTGCTGCTAAGCCTGGAAGGGATGCTAACCAAAACAATTCCTTTTCTGAAAAATTAAATCCTACTCCAGGAAGTTTAGTTACTATTCCGCTCATCAAATACCAAACTATAAAAGACAGTGTTAATGAAATGGTAGTTATTGTAAGTGTTCTCCAGGCAATTTTTTTCCCTGTAGATTCCCAAAAATTAGCATCTTCCGGTTTCCATTCTTTAAGCCATGTAGCCATAATTATAATCTTTATATTTTAATTAATTTTATTTTTTCGATTTATTTTTTTTCAATATCTCTGGATATTTCAGGCATTTTCTCACGTAACATCTTTATTATTACACGATGCATGTAAATAAGACAAATTAGAGATATGATCAATATAAACATCCAGGAACTCGTCCATAATCCTGTATAATTCAATAAATACCCAAATACGATAGGCCCTATAAATCCTCCTAAACCTCCTATAAGTCCAACCATACCTCCTACTACTCCTACTTCATTAGGAAAATACTCGGGAATATGTTTGTAAACAGCAGCTTTTCCTATTCCCCAAGAGATTCCAATTAAAATAACCAAAGTAAGATATACCCACATGTTGGCTCCAAATTTTATTTCAGTTACTCCTTTGGCTAAGAGGTCTTTCTTTTTTATGGATTGATTTTCTTTCACTACTACTTCCTGCCAGGAGGTTTGAACTGGCAGAAAACTTGTTTCGTTTACTTTTTGTGAAAGTCTTTCTTTTACTGAATATTCTTTTTTATCTACTGATATGTGTGAAGCTGTAGCTTGTGTAACTGTTCCTGTATTAGAAGATAAAATGCCTGGTCCGTCTGTATAAATATCCATTTTAGGAAACATAAGCAAAAAACTCAGTACAATAGAAGATCCTAATACCCAATACATAACTTTTCTTGCTCCATATTTATCTGAAAGATAACCTCCAAATGCACGTATAACGCCTGAGGGTAAACTAAAGAAAGAGGCAAACATTCCTGCCATTACCAAACTTATCCCGTACACATTCATAAAATTGGGAACTAACCATTGAGAGTAGGCTACAAAAAAACCAAAAACCAATAAGTAATACAATCCAAAACGCCATACTCTACCTTTTTTTAGAGGTGTTAATAATTGTACAATAGTTTTGGAGCTACTTGCAGGTTTTTTATTTTTAGCAAATAATATAAACAAAACCCCAATAATTACTAAAATACTCCCATAAGTAATCGGAAGCATTTTCCATCCATTTTCAGGATCATTTTCAGAAAAATAGTTTAATAATGTCGGAGCTAAAAAAGTAGTTAAAGCTGCTCCTGCATTTCCCATTCCAAAAATACCTAATGCTCTCCCCTGCCATTCTTTAGGATACCAAACTGAAGTGTATCCTACCCCGATTGCAAAACTGGTACCTATGATCCCAAAAAGAAAACTTAATATAGCAAACGTAGTAAACGTGTGAGCAAAAGGTAAAAGGAATAAAGGTATTGAACAAAAAAGTAATAACCCTGAAAAAACATATTTACCTCCAAATTTGTCTGTCATAATTCCTATCGGAAGTCTTAAAATTGATCCTGTTAAAACAGGAATCCCTAACAACCATCCGGTTTGTACTACAGTAAAGTTAAAAATACCTTTGTCTACCAAATAAGTTACCAAAACCCCATTAAGAGTCCAACAGGCAAAACAAATAGTAAAAGCTAAGGTATTTAAAAATAAAATTTTGTGAGATTGAAATAAATTAGCACCCATACAAAATGTACTTTTAATAATTATATATAGTTTTTTAATTGTTAATTAATTAAACAAATAATTATAACATATTTAGATTTTCACAATTTTTAATGAATTTTAATATGTCTTAAATTATCTTTTAAATCCTGAATATTTGTATTTAATATATTTTTTTGGATTTCATTTTTAATTTTATAATATTTATGATGTAACGGACAAGGATTCTCGCCGGAACAATCTGCTAAGCCTAATATACATCTAGTGAATGATTTATCTCCGTCTATAGCTTTAACAATATCAAATATTGTTATTTCTTTAGTTTTTTTTTCAATTTTAAAACCTCCATTTTTACCTTTCATAGAGCTTAATAATTCAGCCCTTACTAATTGTTGTAAAATTTTTGCTGTAAATGCTTCGGGAGATTTCAGCATTTCACATATTTCTCTAACACCATGCAATTTTTCATTTTCTTTATGAGTCCCTAAATATATCATAATTTTTATTGCATATTCACTGGTTTTTGAAAACATCTAATTTTATATATATTTCTTATTTATCCAATTTTGTTAGATTTTTTTGTCAAATATATAAAATTTTTCAAATAATAAAAGATATAAACATCTTAATATCTTAAATAATAATCAAATTTAGAATTATTTGAAATAAGTTAATAATATTAATTTAATAAAAATTTAAGTATATATTTATTTTTATTTAAAAAAATAAATATATTTTATATTACTATTTTTTATGTGTTTATAAATTTATTTTAAGAAAAATCAAGAAAAATAATAAAAGATATTTATGTCTTTTATTGGAGAAATATTTGCTAACTTTGAAAAATTATATATATAAATATGTTTTCAAAAAGTTGCGAATATGGAATACGTGCTACATTATTTATTATTTCAGAATACTACAAGGGAAACAAACCTGGTATTAAAGAAATTTCTAATCAAATAAATTCACCAGAAGCATTTACAGCAAAAATTTTACAAATACTTGTTAAGCATGAAATAATTAATTCTACTAAGGGCCCTTCTGGCGGATTTAGTGTGAAAAAAGAACATATCTCCAACATAAAACTTTTAGATATAGTAAAAGCTATAGATGGAGATTCTATTTATGAAGGTTGTATTCTTGGCCTTCCTAAATGTTCTGAACATTCCCCTTGTCCTGTACATAATAAATTTAAACCTATTAGGAAGCAACTGAAAGATATGCTTACTTCAATCAGCGTTGAAGAACTTGCAATGAATATAAATAAGGGTATAACATTTTTAAAATATAAAGAGTTAATTTAAAAAAATAATAGTATGAAAAACTTTGATGGCACTATTGGTAGCATTGTTGCAGATGACTTCAGAACTGCTGCCGTTTTCTCTAAATATAAAATTGATTTTTGTTGTAAGGGTGATCGTACAATAGAACAGGCTTGTGAAAGAAAATCCATCAATATTGATGAATTAAAGAATAAATTAAATGAAATTGTTACTGATAGTAAAAATGAAAATATTGATTATCAGTCTTGGCCCTTAGATCTACTGGCAGATTATATTGAAAAAACATTTCATAGATACATACGTGAAAAAATTCCACCATTATCTCAATTTTTAAATAAAGTACAGAAAGTTCATGGGGAAAGACATCCTGAATTATTTGAAATTTTTGATTTGTTTTCTAAATCTTCCAATGATTTATTAAATCATTTACAAAAGGAAGAAATGATATTATTTCCTTTCATAAGAAATATGGTACATGCTCAAATTACACAAATTCCTTTAGAAAATGCTCATTTCGGAAGTGTAGAAAATCCTATAAGAATGATGATGGATGACCATTCTGTGGAAGGAGAAAGATTCAAAAGAATATCTGAACTTTCTAAAGGATATACTCCTCCCCCTGAAGCATGCAATACTTATAAAGTTTCTTTTGCAATGCTAGATGACTTTGAGCAAAAACTTCATAAACATATTCATCTGGAAAATAATATTCTTTTTCCTAAAGCTATAATCATGGAAAAATCTATGCATTTATCATAAATATACACCTCTTTCTTAAAACAAAAATGCTAATACATGAAGTATTAGCATTTTTTTATGACATATAAAAATAGTAAATATTAGGAAAACATATCTTTTATTTTTTCAAAAAATGTTTTATCATTTTTTGTAGGTTTGGGTGTAAAATGTTCATCATTCATCATTTCTTCAAAAAAGTCTTTTTGTATTTTAGTTAACTTATTGGGATTTGGCGTCCAAACATTTACATGAATAAACAAATCACCGTGCCCATATCCTTGCATCTGAGGTAAGCCTTTTCCTTTTAATCTTAAAATTTTTCCAGACTGTGTTCCTGCTTCAATAGTTATTTTAACTTTTCCTGCAACAGTAGGCACTTCTTTTTTTATTCCTAAAATTGCTTCAGGAACTGTTATATATAATTCATAATGAAGATTGTCTCCTTCTCTTTTTAGGTTTTCATCTTCAATTTCTTCGATAACAACAATCAAATCTCCGGGTATTCCTCCAAATGGTGCATCATTTCCTTTACCTCTTACTTGAAGTTGAACTCCTTCTCTGACCCCTGCAGGTATTTTTATAGAAACTTCTTCTTCAACTTTTATCAAGCCCATATTATTGGCTCCGGGAGGAATATGATCTGCTATTTTCCCAGTTCCGTTGCAAGTCCCACATACAGTCTGGGTTTGCATTTGCCCAAAAGGAGTATTCATCACTCTTCGGGTTTGTCCAGAACCTTTACAAGTTGTACAAGTTTTTGAAGTGGCACCCGGAGCTAATTTAAATCTCTTTACTTTTACAGTTTTTTCAACTCCATTAATAATTTCTTTTAAAGTGAGTGATAAACGTATTCTTAAATTAGATCCTTGTACTTGTTGAGGTCTTGAAGAAAATCCTCCAAAACCACCACCTCCAAAAGCGCTTCCAAAAATATCACCAAAGTGAGAGAATATATCTTCCATATTCATTCCTCCACCACTAAAACCTCCTCCAGCTGCACCTCCTACTCCAGCATGACCGAATTGATCGTATCTAGCTCTTTTCTGAGGGTCACTTAACACTTCATAAGCTTCTGCTGCTTCTTTAAATTTTTCTTCGGCATCTTTATCTCCCGGATTTTTATCTGGATGATATTTCAATGCCTTTTTTCTATATGCTTTTTTTAATTCTACCTCAGTAACATTCTTTGAAACTTCTAATATTTCGTAATAATCTCTCTTTGACATGATTTTTAATAGTCTATTAAAATTTTATTTACCTACTACTACTTTTGCATATCGGATGACTTTGTCATGCAATAAATATCCTTGTTGTACTACATCTACTATTTTATCTTTTAAATTTTGATCTGGTGCAGGTATCTGTGTAATTGCTTCATGTAAATCTATATTAAAATCGTCACCAGGGTTTACTTCTATTATAGATACACCTTTTTCTTTTAAAATATTAAAAAGCTTGTTATAAATTAATTTAATCCCTTCTAAAGCATCAGCACTTTTATCATCTTTTTCTAATTCTTTAATTGCTCTATCAAAATCATCTAAAACTGGTAACAAAGCCTCAACCATATCTTTATTTGAGTATTTAATCTGGTCTAGTCGTTCTTTTGTAGTCCGTTTTTTATAGTTATCGAATTCTGCAAAAAGACGAATAAATTTATCCTTTTCTTGTGCCAGTTTTTCTTCTGGAGTAAGTTCCTTCTTATTATCTGACATATTTTCAGTACTTTCTGATTCTTTAACTGAGTTTTCTTGATTATTGTTTTCTTCAATTAACTCATTTTCTTCTTGATCTTTATGTTTCGACATGGCTGTTCTATTTAAAAAATTACCTAATGTTAATCAATTTTATTGCCATGTTTATTTAAACTGTCAAATCGACTGGATCATATAGCAAATTATAGATACATATATAGTGATACATAAAATTAAAATTCTAGTTATTAAATTTGCATAAGCCTACACGAAATAATTATGCTTAACAATTTTAATATTTTTTCAATACAATCAGAAGAAGATTTTAATAAAAAAGCTCTAGAAATTTTCAAGTTTCAATATAATAATACTTTGATTTATAAAAAATTTGTTGATTTGTTTAATATAGATATTAATGGTATTTCTCATTACACTCAAATTCCTTTTATTCCTATAGAATTTTACAAAACAAAAAAAATAATCCATCAAAATTATAATTCTCAATTATATTTTCAAAGTAGTGGAACTACATCTATGAATTTATCTAAACATTATATTGCAGATGAATCCATATATCAGAAAAGTATCATTAATTCTTTTAAACTTTTTTTCGGTGATCCCTCACAATATGTATTTTTAGGTTTATTACCTTCTTATTTGGAAAGAGAAAATTCTTCTCTAATATATATGGTTAATTATCTGATGCAACAATCTAATCATGAGGAAAATGGATATTTCTTAAATAATTGGGAAGCATTAAATTCTTTATTAAAAAAATTAGAAAAAAATAATAAAAAAACTATTTTATTTGGGGTTTCCTATGCTTTAATAGATTTTTCTGAAAAGTTCCCGCAAACACTCAAAAATTCGGTAATAATAGAAACTGGAGGTATGAAAGGAAGAAAAGAAGAAATAACCAAAGAAGAGTTATTAAAAAAATTGCAGAATTCTTTCCACACATCGAATATTTTTTCTGAGTATAGTATGACAGAATTATTATCGCAAGCTTATTCTATGGGGAATAATATTTATCAAACGCCTCCTTGGATGAAAGTTTTAATTCGAGATATAGAAGATCCCTTTCATTTTTATGTTGATAATAATAAATCAGGGGGAATAAGCATTATAGATTTAGCTAATGTGTATAGTTGTTCTTTTATTTCTACACAAGATTTAGGTCGTCAAAGTGATAATAATTTTGAAATATTGGGAAGAATGGATAATTCTGATATTAGAGGGTGTAGTCTCCTTTTATTATAATATTTTTAACATTTAAATAAGAATAATAAAACTTGTATGGCATTTTTTTTGCATAATTAATAAAAAAATCAAACTATACATATGTATTACTACAAGAAAATATTAAAATATATGTTTTTGTGTATTTTTCTCATTTTCTTTTGGTTTATTTTACATACTTTAACAATTATAACAGACGGAACCCAAGAAGATACTAGACCGGCTGATATTGGAGTTATATTTGGTACCAAGAATAAAAAAGATGGTTCTCTCTCACAATCAATGTTAAGAAGATTAAATATCGGTTTAAAACTATATCAGGAAGGAAGAATACAAAAAATATTATTATCTGGCGGAATAGCCAATAAGGGATTCTGTGAATCTGATTTAATGCAAGATTTTCTTATAAGTAAAGGAGTTCGTTTAGGGGATATAATTATTGATAATAAAGCAAAAAATACAAAAGAGAATGTAGATAACTCTCTTGAAATTATTAAAAATAATAATTATAAAAGATTAATTATTATTTCACAGTATTATCATATTTCACGTATAAAATTAATGTATTATAAACGAGGATTTTATAATATTGGATCTGTAAGTTCAAGACATTTTAGTAAAAAACACGATCCGAAAATATTTATTCGAGAATTCTTAGGTTTTTATTATTACTATTTTTTCTATTAATTAATAATAGAAATATTATAAAATTAGGTTTATATTTTTGGTTCATAATTTTTTTATGAATAGTAATAAATACATTAAATTTCCTCATTAATAATACAATTTTTAGCTAAAAATAAGATTATTTTTAAAATTCCCCATTAAATTATTTATAAATAAATGACCCTGTTATTATTTATAATAAAACACATTATAAGAACATTTGCGATTAAATAGAAATCCATATCTTTATTTATTAATTTTGCAAATAATGAATTTTATAGAAAATGTAATTAATGCTTTACTTGATAAAAATTTAGATTTATCAAAAACGAATCTAATACTTCCCAGTAAAAGACCTATAATATTTTTTAAAAAATATTTTGCTGAACAAAAATATAATGGTTTTATTCCTGCATTTTTTACAATAGAAGATTTTATATCAAAATATTCTGATTTAATTCAAATAGAAAATATTCCGTTATGGTTTGAAGCTTACAAAATTCAGAAAGAATATATTAATCCTGAGGAAAAATTTGAAGATTTTTTAAAATGGATACCTACACTTCTCAATGATTTTAATGACATTGAAACTTTTTCTGATCATCCATTAAAGATTATAGAACACCTTTCTTCAATTGAGAGAATAGAAAATTGGGGAGAATCACTGAACTCTCAACATCAAGATAAACTATTTTTTAAAAATATAAAATTTTGGGAAAATAATCTTATACTCTATAAGAAATTAACCCAATCCTTAAAAGAAAAAGGGCTAGGAACTAAGGGTATGCTTATAACTTCTGTTGTTGAAAATTTAAAAACAATTTCTATACCTCAAAAAGAAAATTTTGTTTTTGTTGGTTTTAATGCGCTAACTCCTAAAGAGGAAAAAATAATTAAATATTTTATTTCAAATTTCAACACCTTTTTATATTGGGATGCTGATAGTTATTATTTAAATAATCCTACGCAGGAAGCCGGATATTTTTTAAGAAATTATTTAAAATGGAATTATTATGCTAGCAGAGACTTTCAATGGATACAAAATAATTTTAAAGAACCAAAAATTATTAATGTTATAAGTACTTCACAAGAAGTTACACAAGCTAAATATGCTGGAAACCTTTTAAACACTTTTTCTAATAAAGAATTAAAAAATACCGCCCTTATATTATGTGATGAAACAATACTCCCTTCAGTAATAGAAAGCCTTCCAAAAAATATACAAAAGGTTAATATAACAATGGGTTATTCTTTAAAAAACTCTCTTTTGGCTTCTTTTTTTAAACAAATATTTCAACTTCATATTTTTAAAGAAAAAAATAATTCTAAAGGATTTTATTTTGAAGATGTTATAAATATACTAACTCACTCCATTATAAATTCCGATCCTATTATTTCTAATTTTGTTAATGAAATTAAGCAATCTAACCGTGTGTTTATATCTGATTCTTTAATTTATAAACAATTATCGAATCTCAATATTCTCTTTATTTTTAAAGAATATTCAAGCCCTATACATTTATTAATAAAATTGAAAGAGTTCTGTGAAATTATGCATGAAGAAACAAAGGAAACAGAACCGATATTAAAAGAAAATTTTTTAAGATTTAAAAATATTTTTTCTCAACTTATTTTTCAATTAGGAGAAAATCCAATTATAGATAGTTTTTCTGTTTTACAAACCTTTTACCATCATCTATTAAACAATGAAAAAATTGATTTTATTGGAGAACCTTTAGAGGGACTTCAGCTTATGGGATTATTGGAATCTCGTTTATTAAGCTTCAAAAATATCATTATGCTTGGAGTTAATGAGGGAATACTGCCTGCCGGTAAAACAGATAATTCTTTTATTCCTTTTGATGTAAAGAAAAATTATAATATCAATACTTATTTAGAAAATGACGCTATTTATGCCTATCATTTTTACCGATTATTGCAACATGCAGAAAATATAACCTTACTATATAATAATTATACTGAGGGAATAAATTCTGGTGAAAAAAGCAGGTTTATCAGTCAACTACAATTTGAATCCGGTTATCAAATAAATGAAATTGTAGCTACCTATTCCGGAAATTTACAAAAAAATAAAAAATTATCTATACTTAAAACTCCTGTATTAATGAAGGCAATAAATGAGTGGCTACAGGAACCTATCTCGCCTACTCATTTGACAAATTACCATTATAATCCTATTATTTTTTATATACAGAAAATATTACATTTAGAGAAAGAACAGGAAATAGAAGAAGAAATTTCCCCTCTTAATTATGGGAATTTAATTCATCATACCTTAGAATCTCTTTATTCTCCTTATAAAGAAAAACAACTTTCAATAGATATTTTAGAACAAATGTTAAAAGAATATCCTTTGAAATTAAATACATACATAAATCAAAATTTAAATAAAGATCTATTTGAAAGAGGCCATAATTATTTACAAAAATTATTAGCAGAAAAAACCGTTGAAAAGATAATTCTCAGAGATATTACCGATATAAAAAATGGAAATACAATTTTCATTAAAGATATTGAAAAAAGGTTATTTTCAAAAATTACCCTTGATCATATAGGCGAAATTCACTTAAAAGGTTTCGTTGATAGATGGGATATTTTTAATGGTCAAAATCGTATTATAGACTACAAAACATCTTCTGTAAATCCTTTAAAATTTAAATATGAAAAAATAGATAAAATAAGAGAGAATAATAATTACAAATTTTTTATTCAATTAATATTTTATGCTTATATGATTTTAAATGAAAAAATGTCTGAAACTGTAAAAGTAGGCATCTGGAGTTTTAAAAAACCTTTCAAAGGTTTAGAAATACTATCTATGGATAATAATGATGTTTTTACTTATTCTGAAGTAATTACATTATTTAAAAATGTAACTTTCCTCATAGAAGAAATTGCAAATCCTAATATTCCGTTTTCTGAAAAAGATTAGGTTTTATTAGTATCAAAAATTATATTTTTTATATGTACTAAAAGATAATTATCTTTGAAAACATAATTTACCTCATGGAGATAGACCTTAAATATATTCGCAGCCAATTCCCTATATTAACTCAAACTGTTAATCAGAAACCTTTAATTTATCTGGATAATGCTGCTACTACCCAAAAACCATTTTCCGTTTTGGAGGCTGAAGATATTTATTATAAAACTATTAATTCCAATGTACATCGTGGTGTGCATACATTAAGCCAGCTTTCAACTATTGAAATGGAAGCTACTAGAGGAGCTGTAAAAGAATTTATTAATGCTAAAAAAGATTATGAAATTATATTTACCAAAGGCACTACTGATGGAATCAATTTAGTAGCTTCAAGCATAGAGACTTTGATAAACAAAGGAGATGAAATCATAATATCGACTTTAGAACATCATTCTAATATAGTTCCATGGCAATTTTTAGCAGAAAGAAAAGATTTAATATTAAAAGTTATTCCCATTGATGAAAATGGAGAATTACTATTAAATGAATATGAAAAACTTATAACAGATAAAACAAAAATTGTTGCTATAAATCATATTTCAAATGCTTTAGGGGTTGTAAATTCTATAGAACATATAATAAAAAAAGCTCATGAAGCGCAAGCTTATGTATTAATTGATGGAGCTCAAGCAATTTCCCATAAAAAAATAGATGTTCAAAAGCTAAATGTTGATTTTTATGTATTTTCAGCACATAAAATGTATGGACCTACAGGGGTAGGTATTTTATATGGAAAAGAAAAATTACTAGAGAGAATGAAACCGTATCAGGGTGGAGGAGAAATGATTAAAGAAGTTACTTTTGAGAAAACGACTTATGCAGATTTACCTTTCAAATTTGAGGCAGGAACTCCTAATATAGCAGGAAATATTGTATTAAAAAAAGCTATTGAATTTATACAGAATATTGGTTTAGAAAATATTGAAAAATATGAAAATAGCATTTTAAAATATATTACGAAAAAATTAGAGGAATTAGATGGTATTACTACTTATGCTAAAAATAGCACTTCTAAAACCGGAGTGGTTTCTTTTAATTTAGATATTAATAACATACATTCTTCAGATGTTGGATTCATTTTGGATAAGCAAGGAATTGCAGTAAGAACGGGACATCATTGTGCACAACCTCTTATGAGACATCTTGGAGTAACAGGCACTGTAAGAGCCTCTGTAGCTATATATAATACAAAAGAAGAAATAGATCTTTTGATTGAAGGAATTACATTAGCACAAAAAATGCTGCAATAGCTTATAAAAATTATATGATCAGAGATTATCCTCGGTCATAATCATCATAATCATAATAATCATAATCTAAATCATAATAGTAATCATCTTGATCATAGGGATTTAATTGAGAATTGTTTAATGTTTTACAACTACTTAAACACGTAAGTAAGAGAAATAATAAAAATAATCTATTTATAATCATATTGATTTTTTCATTTGAATTAAGACATGAATATAAATCTTAATTTTTTGGATTTTAAAATCCTTATTTATAGTTTTTTTAATTTATAATAATAACTGTTTTCTTACCAACTACCACTGGCTCCACCACCTCCAAAGCTTCCTCCGCCACCAAAACCTCCAAAACCTCCACCACTTGAGCTTCCTCTGCCAAAACCACCAAAGCCTCCGCCTAAGAAACCTCCGCCAAAACCTCCCCAAAAATCATCATCATCATCTTTCTTTTTCTTCTTTCCATTTCTATCGTAGTAGGTACTACTTGTTGATTTTTTTTTCATCAATACTATAAATAAAATAAAGAAAAAAAGAATCAACGCTACAACAAATCCTGACATACCATCGTCTGTATCATCCGTTTTCGGAGATGCTTTAAACTTACCTTGCAATACTTTAATAATTTGATCTGTTCCTGAATTTATAGCTCCAAAAAAATCAT
Source organism: Apibacter adventoris (assembly GCF_002964965.1). NCBI lineage: Bacteria > Pseudomonadati > Bacteroidota > Flavobacteriia > Flavobacteriales > Weeksellaceae > Apibacter > Apibacter adventoris. Next base: position 74,793 of record NZ_PSZN01000019.1, on the reverse strand, counting down.
TATTTTTAAGATAAGGCACCATATACTGGTTTATAATTATGCCAGAATAAAGATCTGTCATTGCATCTTCTGTTCCTTTTCCATTTTGAATTGCCAACTTATGATCATTTACTGCTATTAATAATAAAATACCATTGTTTTTATCTTTTTGCCCTATTCCCCATTGAGTTCCCCATTTGGCTCCAACGTAATTTATATCGTCACCATCTAAGGTTTTTATTGTGCAAACTATAATTTCTGTAGAAGTAGAATCACTATAAGAAATAAGTTTTTGATTTATCTCTTGTTTTTGTTGCGTAGTAAGTATTCCTGCATAATCATTAACAGGATATATAATTTTTGGTCTTTCAGGAATTTTAAATTCTGTTTGGGCATAAGATAAAAATCCAAAAAGAAAAGTGCATAAAATAAATAAATTCTTAACGCGAAATCTCATTAGCTAGTTCATTTTCATTATTGTCTCCGTCAGAGGGAAAATATTTTTTTAATTGATTTCCTGTTTTAAAAATTGCATTAATCAAGCCTTCTTTATATTTTTCTTTTTTAAAAGATTCTATAATTTCTTCCAAAATTTCGTTCCAAAAAGATTGTCTTACTAACTTATGTATATTTTCATCTCCAATTATCGCCACTTTTCTCAAATTTTCGGAAACATAAAAAAGAACACCGTTTCTGTTCTTTGTTTTTTGCATGCCAATTTTATAAAATATATCTTGTGCTGTAGCTAAAGCATCACCTTTTAGATGTTGATCCAAATGAACCCGAATTTCTCCGGTAGATAATAGCTCAGCATTTCTAATAGCTTCTATAATTTCTTTTTCATCTTCTGACGAAAACAACATGTTTTTCTATTTTATTTATTATCTGTACCGTTTAATAGGGTATTTACATCTGGAGCCTTTTGTGCTCCTGAATCTGCTTTAAATAATCCCTTTTCTTTAAATCCTCTTAATCCGGCTATAATACTGGAAGGAAATTGTTGTATTTTTATATTATATGTAGTTGCAGATTGATTAAAATTATCACGATCTATTTTAATTCTATTTTCAGTTCCTTCTAATTGATTCTGAAGAGATAATATATTTTGGTTAGCTTTCAGATCCGGGTATCTTTCAATTGAAACTAATAATCGGCTCAATGCTGATCCCAAGCCGGATTGAGCTTGTTGAAATTCTGCTAATTTTTCAGGAGAAAGATTAGAGGGATCTATTTGTACAGACGTAGCTTTAGCTCGTGCATTTATAACATCAGTTAAAGTTTCTTTTTCATAATTTGTAGCCTTGTTAACAGTCCCTACTAAATTAGGTATTAAATCTGCCCTTCTTTGATAAGAACTTTCTACATTTCCCCATTTAAGATTCACATCATTATCTAGCTGAACCAAATTATTATATATAGATAATCCCCAAAAGAAAATACCAATACAAATTAAAAACAATATAAGAAATATACCTCCTCCTATTAGACATCCTTTACTTTTCATATTCTTTAAATATTATAATACTATTATTGCTTACAAAGATAGACTATTTAATTATATAATTTACAGGAAAAATAAAAAAACTATCCCAAAAAAGATAGTTTTTTTTATTTTTATTATAAAAAATTTTATATTTATAATGCATTTTCTGCTTTTCTTATCTCATCTAGTTTATCTCTCATTCCTAAAACTCTATATGCTTCTTTAAGTACTTGAATAATTTCTATATCTTTTTTATCAAATTCGTAAGCTTTTTCTATATAAGGAAGAGCTTCTTTAAACATATTTTTTCTCTGAGATAATAATACATCATACTTTTGTTGATCCGCTTTATTAGCCCCTAAAGCTTTCATTTTTTCAACAATTTCTTTATCAGGAGATAAACTTAATGAAGCTAAATTAAGATAAGCAACAGCATAATCGGGTTTTATAGATATAACCTTATTATAGTAAGATTTAGCCAAATCATAAGTTTTAGGATCTTTACTATATATTACCCCTAAGTTAAATAAAGAGATATAATCATTTGGATCTTTCTGTACCGCACTTTTTAATTGATTTATATATTTATCAGTTTGTCCGGTCTGATAATAAAGCTCCCCTATTTGACTATTTAAATTTTTATCTCCAGGAAATTTAACTAATCCTTTTTCTGCAATAGTTAAGGCCTCATCATATTTTTTATCTGCTGATAATATTGCTATAGCATAACTGTATATTTCTGCCTCTACAGAGGGTGTTTCTTCCGTTTTAAAATCAGAAAATCCGGAATTAGGGGTAGATTTGAATAAATTATACTGTTGTTCCGTCAAACCTACTCTTACTCCATTTTGTATAGCTGTATATAAAGTCTTTTTTCCAGTATACCCGGTATTAATTAGTTCTTTATATAATTCCAGAGCTTTAGCATTGTTCTTGGCTGCATGATAAGAAATGGCAGCATAGTACATATATATTTCATCATTGCTACCAGCGGCTTTATTTAAATAATGTGCTTCTAAAAAATCATTGGCAGAGCTGGCATAATTTTTAGCATTGTATTCTTCTGTAGCTTGGTTAGCTATGGTTTGTTTTTTTTGTTCTATAACTGGAAGTACTTTTTGTAAAAAATTAGTCCCTGATTTAGTTTCTTTAAGACCGCTAAATCCTTGTGTCTGCAAGTTATTAGCTTCTTGTTTAGACAAAGTAAAAGCTTTTTGTTTATTACTTTTATTTTTCAGTGAATATACCGGACCTTGCTCATAAGCAGACAAAATCGAAAATGTTTGTGCAGCTTCTAAGTTTTTCCCATTTTCTAAAAGGGTACTCCCTTTAATATATAAAAATTTAGCATAAACATCGGGTTCTAAAGCCTGAGCCTTTTCTAACACTACAGGATCTACCTGTTGAATTAAGGTCTGCGCTTGTGCTTTATTTCCATTTTCAAAAAAATTAAAGGCTTCTTTTATTTCTTTTTCTTGTCCAAAAGAAAGTATTGAAAATAAAGTCAATAATGATAAAGTTATCTTTTTCATCTTAATCTTGAATTTCTATATTTGGATCTTGTGATCTTTCATCTTTATTTGTTGTTTCATCTGAATTCATAGTTTCCGAATTTTCCTCTTCTTCCACTCCTTCTTCTTTTTCAATTTTTGTAATTGCGGCAATTTCATCGTTTTTCTTTAAATTAATCAACCTTACTCCTTGAGTATTCCTGCTCATTACCCTCAATTCTTCAACTGACATACGTATAGCAACACCAGACTTATTAATAATCATTAAATCATTCTCATCTGTTACTTTTTGAATGGCTATCAAATCTCCGGTTTTATCGGTAATATTTAAAGTTATTACTCCTTTTCCGCCACGATTTGTAATTCTATATGCATCTACATGGGTTCTTTTTCCATAACCTTTTTCTGAAACTACTAAAATAGTATCATTTTCTGGGTCTGAAATAATAACCATACCTATCACTTCATCATTCTCACTTCCTAAAGTTATACCCCTCACTCCTGAAGCATTTCTTCCAATAGGTCTTAAAGTTTCTTGAGGAAATCTGATCGCTTTTCCATATTTGGTAGCTATCATTATTTCATCTTTTCCAGAGGTAAGACTGGCACTAACTAATGTATCTCCTTCTTTAACATTAATGGCATTAATACCATTAGCCCTAGGACGTGAATATGCTTCTAAACTGGTTTTTTTAACCGTTCCCTTTTGGGTTACCATCACTAAAAATGTATTGCTGGTATATTCTTCATTTTTTAAGTCATGGGTAAGAATATAGGCTTTAATTTTATCGTCAGTCTCTATATTTATAAGATTTTGAATTGCTCTACCCTTAGCGGTTTTTGAACCTTCCGGTATTTCAAATACACGAAGCCAGAAACATTTTCCTTTTTCTGTAAAAAATAACATATATTGATGCGCTGTGGCAGAAACTACATACTCTAAAAAATCTTCATCTCTTGTAGATGCAGCACGGTTTCCTACTCCTCCTCGTGATTGGGTTCTATATTCAGATAGTGAAGTTCGCTTAATATAACCCATTTTAGAAATTGTTAATACCACTTTTTCATCAGGGATAATATCTTCAATACTCATTTCACCACCGGCAAAATCTATATCTGTTCTTCTTTCGTCTCCGTATTTTTGTTTAATTTCTAATAATTCGTCTTTAATAATTTGAAAACGAAGCCCTTTATCATTTAAAATATTATTTAAATTTTCAATCTCCTTCATTATAGCCTCATATTCATCCCGAATTTTATCTAGCTCCATTCCTGTTAGACGAGCCAATCGTAAATCCAAAATAGCCTGAGCTTGTATTTCTGAAAGTTCAAACTCTTGAATTAATCCGGTTTTAGCTTCTGCCGGACTTGCACTTTCACGTATTATTTTTATGGCTAAATCTAATGAATCCTGAGTGGCTATTACTTTCATAAAACCTTCCAGGATATGAGCTCTTTCCTGAGCTTTTCTAAGTAAGTATTGGGTACGCCTAACTACAACATCATGTCTGTGATCTACAAAATGATGTATAATATCTTTTAAATTAAGCTGAACAGGTTTTCCTTTGACCAGCGCTATATTATTTACACTAAATGAAGTTTGTAAGGCTGTATATTTATATAAAAGATTTAAGACTACATTAGGTATTGCTTCATTTTTAAGTATATAAACCACTCTCATCCCTTTCCGGTCAGATTCATCTCTAATCTCTGCAATACCTTGTAATTTATCCTCTTTAACCAGTTCTGCAGTACGGGCAATCATATCTGCTTTATTTACCTGATAAGGAATTTCTGTAACAACAATTGCATCTTTTCCGTGAACTTCTTCAAAATTGGCTTTTCCTCTAATTATAATTCGCCCTCTGCCGGTTTCAAAAGCAGATTTCACTCCTTCATAACCGTAAATAGTTCCACCTGTCGGAAAATCGGGAGCTTTTATATACTTCATTAAGCCTTCTACTGATATTTCATTATTATCTATGTAGGCACAAATGGCATCTATGGATTCTGACAAATTATGAGGTGCCATATTCGTAGCCATTCCTACTGCTATACCGGAAGCTCCGTTAACCAGCAAAATAGGAATGCGTGTAGGCATTACCTCTGGTTCTTCTAAAGTATCATCAAAGTTTAATTGTGTATCTACAGTATCTTTATCTATATCTGATAAAATTTCTTCTGAAATCTTCTTTAATCTTGCCTCTGTATATCGCATAGCTGCAGGTGGGTCACCATCTACAGAACCATAATTTCCTTGTCCGTCTACTAATTGATACCGCATAGACCATTCTTGCGCTAAACGAACCATAGTATCATAAACGGAAGAATCTCCATGAGGGTGGTATTTTCCCATTACCTCCCCTACAATTCTTGCTGATTTTTTGTAGGCACTGCTTGAAGTTACCCCCAATTCATACATCCCAAATAAAACCCTCCTGTGTACCGGCTTCAAACCATCTCTTACATCTGGTAAGGCTCTGGATACTATTACGGACATGGAATAATCTATATATGAAGATTTCATTTCATCTTCAATATTTATAGGAATCAATTTTTCCCCTTCTCCTGTCATATTTTCGTGTTTATTTTTTCTTTATGTGTATATGATTATTTCTGTAAAATTAATAATTTTTTATGGAACAGACAATTCTTACCAAATGAGCTTCATCCCTTATTATAAAATAAAAATGAGTAGTTATAATATTTTTGTCAGAACCATTAAAAAATTAGGAAATACATAGCAAAAGTATTTTACTTATATTCAATAGTTTTCCTTTCCCCATAAGGTTAGCTTTTTGTTAAGTATTGACTGTTGCACATCAACTATCCTTTGATTGGAACTACCACGAAATAGTAAGGATTCTTTATGTAGTGAACTTATAAATTTTCCATCTATAATGACGTCTATATAAGGCAATATTAGGGATAGTTTTTTTGATTTGGATATTTGTTCATAAGTAAAACCTGTATAACACCAGATATTTTTGCGTGTTTCTTTCTTTATTAAAGTAGCCAATTCTGTAAATCCTTCGACCTGTATTAGAGGATCTCCGCCTGTAAATGTTACATTTGCAAAATCTGCCTCTTTAACAACCTCCAACAATTCATTTATATGATAAAGTTTTCCATTATGTTTGTCCCAAGATTGCGGATTATGACAGGCTTCACATTTATGAATACATCCGGCAGCATAAATGGAAGTCCTAAAACCAGGACCATCCACAGTAGTATCTTGTATTATATTTAATATAGATAATTTACCCATGGGTTACACGGTCATTTAGCTCTGCAAGTTTCGCCTTATTCCATCGATCTGTGGTTCCTACTAAATAACCGGTAATACGTTGTAAGCGATCAATATTTTCACTTCCGCATTCTGGACATTCTTCTATATGAGAAGAGGCATTTTCATATCCACAGTGTAAACATCTGTTACGGGTATGATTCACAGAGGCATATCCCATATTATATTTATCCATCATATCTACTACTGTCATAATGGCTTCGGGGTTATGGGTTGCGTCGCCGTCTATTTCCACATAAAAAATATGGCCACCTCGTGTCAATTCATGATATGGGGCTTCTATTTTTGCTTTATGATGAGCACTGCATTTATAATAAACCGGCACATGGTTAGAATTGGTATAGTATTCTTTATCTGTAATATTTTCTATTATTCCAAAGTCTTTTTTGTCCTGACGTGTAAATCTGCCTGCGAGCCCTTCTGCCGGCGTAGCTAATATACTATAATTATGTTGGTATTTTTCTGAAAATTCATTGGCTTTATCTCTCATATAGGTGATTATTTCTAAACCTAATTTTTGAGCTTCTTCATCTTCCCCATGATGTTTACCAATTAAAGCTATTAATGATTCTGCCAAACCTATAAAACCAATTCCTAACGTTCCTTGATTTATAACTTTTTCTATGGTATCTTCATTGCTGAGTTCATGACTTCCTTCCCATAATACAGACATAAGCAAAGGAAATTGTTTGGGGGCTGCCGTTTTTTGAAATTCAAAACGTTGATGTAATTGTACAGCCACTATATCTAATAGTTTATCCAGTTTTTGATAAAATGTGTTTAACCTTTCTTTTCTGATTTCTATATTTCTACATTCTAAGGCAAGGCGTACTAAATTTATGGTGGAAAAAGAAATATTACCTCTACCCACAGATGTTTTTTTTCCAAAACGATTTTCAAATACACGCGTACGGCATCCCATAGTGGCCACTTCGTAGTTATAACGTTCAGGATCTTCTGATTTCCATTCCTCATGTTGATTAAAAGTAGCATCTAAATTCAAAAAATTAGGAAAAAACCTATGGGCACTTACTTTACATGCATATTGATATAAATCGTAATTTCGATCTTCCGGAAGATAATTGATTCCGCGTTTTTTCTTCCATATTTGTATGGGAAATATAGCGGTTCCTCCGTTTCCTACTCCTTCTTCAGTACTTTTAAGCAATTCTCTGATTACACACCGACCTTCCGCTGTTGTATCGGTTCCGTAATTTATAGAACTAAATACTACCTGATTTCCTCCTCGTGAGTGTATGGTATTCATGTTGTGTATAAATGCTTCCATGGATTGATGTACCCTGCTGACCGTACGATTAATAGCATGTTGTATAATGCGTTTATCTCCTTCCAGCTGTTCTAATGGATGATATAAATAATCATCTATTTCTGAGTTATAAAGAGATTCATAATTTTTCCCGTTAATTTGTTCTAAAATTTTTATTTCTTCTATAAAACTTTTACGAACAAAAGGAGCTAGATAATAATCAAAAGCAGGAATAGCCTGTCCTCCATGCATTTCATTTTGAGCAGTTTCAAGAGAAATACAAGCAAGCATACTTGCTGTTTCTATTCTTTTTGCAGGACGGGATTCTCCATGCCCGGCATAAAACCCATCATGTAATATTTTATCTAACGGATGTTGAACGCAGGTAAGACTTTTGGTAGGAAAATAATCTTTATCATGAATATGTAAATAGTTTAAACGTATACTTTCTCGAACTTCCGGGGTTAATAAATAATCATCAACAAAAGGTTTAGTGGTTTCACTGGCAAATTTCATCATCATTCCGGCAGGCGTATCGGCATTCATGTTTGCATTTTCACGAGTAACTTCATTAGATTGGATTTCAATAATCTCCAAAAACATATTTCCGGTTTTTGCTTTACGAGCTATATTTCGCTGATCTCTGTAAGCTATATATTTTTTTGCGACTTCTTTACGTGGACTTTTCATGAGTTCCATTTCTACCATATCTTGAATATCCTCTACAGTCATTTGCTTTATACCCTGACAAGATATATTTTTTGCTATTGCTTTTATTAGGAAAAGGTCTTCTCCCTCATCTGTTTGCAGCATAGCTTTACGAATTGCACTAATAATTTTATCTTCATTAAATTCTACAATGCGACCATCTCTTTTAACAACTGTCTGAATCATGTTATTTATTTTTTTATTAACAACGTTTATGCTCCACGGAAGAAATTTTAATCACTTAAAAAATGATTGCTTTCAGATAATTATTTAAGTAGTATTGCTTATCGTGACTAACCTTCCTACAAGCTATATATCGAAAAAATATAGCGAAATTTTATTTTTTCCTTTATTTTAGATGCTTGTACAAAGGTAATTTTTTTCTCTAAAAATATATTTGGAGGTCTTTTTAACTTTTCAACATAATTATTATTATATAATTAATATAAATAATTTATAATAATTTAATAGAATTACAGTTTAAAATAAATAATTTACATTATAAATAAAATATCAAACAATTCTATACATTATAAAAAATAATCATTTTAATTATTAACAGTATTTTTATATTGGATAAATTATTTTACTATCTTTGATTCATGAATAAAACTATATTTTTTTTATTTTTTATTTTTTCGTGTATTTTACATGCTCAAAATAAAAACTTGACCTGTTTAGATTTTACTAAAGGGGAGTTTAAAAGTATTAATGACGATAATGCTACTTTAAGTTCGATTATTATAAGAAACGGACAAAAACAATTAGAGATTACCAATCAAGAATATACCTACAAAAAAATTCATTGGTTAAATGATTGTGATTATTCTCTATTTTTTTCTAAAAAAGACAGTAAAAAAGACCCTTTTAAAAAATATATAAACCATAATGGTGGAATTATTGTTAAAATGGTGAAAATAGAAAATGACATTTTGTATTATAAAACTTCTTATTTTGACGGGAAAAAAGAGGTAACAAGTAGTGGAAAATTGATTAAAATAAGCAACAATTCTTCTTTTAACTAAATGTTATATGTTATCTTTAACGGGCAAACAAATACTAACTTACAGTAATTATTTTTATTCTGTATATATTTCTTTTCATTCTCTATTAACGAATAATCTGAAATTGGGAAGAGCCTTTAGGGCGATACAGGTATAAATCTAAATACATAATTCCTCTTTCTTCCTCATTTTCATAGGTATAATCAAAAGAAGATTTTCCCATATTTTTTCCTGAGACCGTTTTAAAACATAAAACCCTTCCGTTTCCGTAAATGCCCAACTTATAATACTCTAATGGAAAAAACTTTCGATCTATTTTACTATTCTCCAATCCTTTTTGAAATTTTTCAATATTCTCATTTGTGATATATTCTGCCTGATATACTTCCTTATTTGATTGTAAATATTGTGTTCGTATATAGTTCCATTCCTTTTTTTAATAGGCATTTATCATATCCTAATAAAAAGCAACTACCTGAGCTTTGAGTTGAAGGGAATATTCTTCTTTAAAAACTTCTCCGTCGGTCCAGCCTTGCAAATGATAGGGTACGCTAGATACAAAAGACAGACTATCGGTAAAGCTCAATTGTTTGTTCATGTTGCCTGGATCTAGATCTTGTTGATATATTAATTAATTTATAGTTTGAATCTGGTTTTTGACTAAAATATCATAGGAATTATTAATATTAGTAGATTTCGCTTTTACTAATGATTTAGAATTTTCCAATACATAAATATTTTTTTTACTTTCCTGAATAGTATTATACGAATAAATAAGGCTGACTGCGGAAATAGTTCCGGACACAAGAAAAGAAGCAATAATAATAATTCTATACGTTTTTTCTCTGAGCCTTATGCTGTATAGTTCTTTCATTTTAATTTATTTTCTTTTTAAAAGACGGATAAATCTCTTATATTTATAATCTACCATATAAAGAGTATCATTTTTAAATACAAAATCTTCATAATTTGTATATATGGTATCTTTTTTTACACTATCTATTTTGATTTTAAAATTTTTAAAACCTGTAATACTATTTTGATTTACATTAATTGTACTGTCGTTCTCAAGTTTAAATTCATAAAGAGGAGGAACTTTACTCATATTAATATTAGCATACTGAGCCCGTATAGTAGATTCTAGCCTGTCCCATTTTCCATTTAGTTTATTTAAATCGGTTGTGTTATTTTCTGGTTTGCTATTACATGAAACCATTGTTAACAAAGCGATAAATAGTATTACTGATAAATTTTTAACTGTTTTACATTTTGTTCTTTTCATTTTATTATAGTTTATATTATTTACTATTTTATTTACTAAACTTTGATGCTGAAGCAGAAGCAACCGCACTAGTTCCACCAGTTGCTACTGCTGATATTCTACCTATAGCTCCGGCTAATCCAGCTCCAGCTCCGTTAATAACAGCACTGGCTGATGTGCTAGTTAAAGATATTGTATGGTATGCACAGACAACTCCTAAGGATTTCCGCTTCTATTTTTCTTTTTTGTTTTTTTGATATTCCTATAGAAAGGTTTCCGATAAGAGAATATAACAGTCACGAAGATTCATCCAATTTATATTGGAGATCTAGGCTACCGATAAGTTCCTGCTGCCGAGCTGGAATAAAAATATGGTCTTTATTTTCAATACTGGTCCAAGAACGTGTATCAGTACAGTTTCCTTTAAGAGGTACCCTGATTTTCCCACTGCGGCTTTTATCTATTTTTCGTTCATTAAGGGTATAAGTGATGGGTGGAATAAAGTGATAAATATTGAAACTAACTTCTTCTTTTACTTCCCGGTATATGGCAGGAAAAAAATATAAATCGAAAAATAGGTTTTTCTTAATGATCTGCCTTATATGGGCTGAATGACTATAAGCTTCGTGCATAAGGGAAAATACTTTTTATGCGGTCTTTCTATGTAATAGTTCTGTAAAAAAGCTCGCTTCTTCTTCCAGTGTTCTTCAATTTTATAGGCATAGAGAAGGCTTATCAGCTCCATTTGCCGGTAAACTTCCTACTCAAGCGGAAATAAGGGTTTTCCTACGGCTTCGGAAAACTGCTCAGATATTAAATCGGCACATTCATTATTATAATATACCTTAGCTTTGGATAGGGTAAGTAGATTGTGTCTCCCTTAGGGAACAAAGGCTATAATCTACAGAATAATGAATTTGTTTTTCTTTGTTATCTCCTTGATCATACCTAAAGATAACTCCATAGGAAAACTCTGCTTTACCCAAAGAGATCAAATGTATATTTTCTTCTCCCATAAAAAAATAAATAATAATGCAAATGCTATAATAACAGGGTAAATATACTATTTTTTATTTAATAATACACTTATTGTGTATAAAAATGCGAAGGAAAGGCTTTTTGGGGTTTTTGTTTTAAAATATTGAGGACTATAAAGGATTGTAAAAATCCAAAACCGTAAGAAAAGAACTGTATAAAGGTGGTTATCCAAGAAAGTAGGCCAACGGTAAGACTTTTATTTTTTATGGAAGAATCGGAAATTAAGAGGATACTGTAAATACATAGCAGAATAAAAGGAATTAGGGAAATTTCTCTTATGGCAGTTATGGTTGAAGAATATGCTCCCCAAACAGCAAAATGATATAATTTTTGGGAAATAAAAAAGTAAAAAAGTCCGCAAAGCACGGCAATGATAGTGCCAATCATAAAAAGACTTGGAAACCAAAAGGTAATTTTGGCATAAGTGGGATGTCTTTGGTTTAGTATAGGACGGGCTATGCCAAAATGATATACCTGACGGGCAAATTTGTTAAGAGTAGCCCTTCTTTTATGAAATACTTTACAATCGGGAAAAAAACGGGTTTGAAATCCTTTTTCCCAAAGGGTTAAGGTTAAATCGGGATCTTCTCCTACCCTCAATTCTGAAAAACCTCCTGTGTCTTGAAAGGCTTCTCGGGATATTCCCATGTTAAAGCTCCTGGGTTGAAATTTATCTACGGATTTTTTGTTTCCTCTTATTCCACCTGTTGTAAACAAAGAAGTCATAGAATAGGAAATGGCTTTTTGAAGGGTATTGAAATTTTTATCGGCTGCATCTGCTCCTCCAAAAGCATCTGTATACCGGGTGTATAATTCTTTTCGTACATTTTCAATATAATGCTTGGGTACGATACAATCTGAATCTAAAAAAATAAAATAATTTCCGTTTGCCTTTTTACAACCATAATTTCTGGCAAGTCCTGCACCGCTGTTTTGCTTGTAATCATATTTTATATCTAATTTACCTGAGTAGTTAAGGGCTACAGATTCCAGTTTTTCAGCAGAACCATCGTCAACTATAATAACTTCAAAGTTTTTATCTGTTTGTTCTACCAGACTGTTTAATAATTCCCGAAGTTCATCTTTTCGATTATATACGGCAATAATAAGGGAAAATTGTACTCGTAAATCTCCGTGCATAGGTTTCAAATTAAATTTTAATCCTTGTTATGTCTGCTCCTAAGGCCTGTAATCTTCCATCAATGTTTTCATAGCCTCTGTCAATTTGATAAATATTATGGATAAGACTGGTTCCTTTTGCAGAAAGAGCGGCTATTAATAAAGAGATTCCTGCACGAATATCGGGAGAAGTCATCATTGTTCCTCTTAACGGAATTTCCTGATTTAAACCTATAACCGTAGCTCTATGGGGATCACAAAGAATAATTTGGGCTCCCATATCTATAAGTTTATCGACAAAAAATAAACGGCTTTCAAACATTTTTTGATGGATAAGTACACTTCCCTGGGCTTGTGTAGATACTACCAATATTATACTTAATAAATCGGGAGTAAAACCAGGCCAAGGGGCATCGGAAACGGTAAGGATAGACCCATCCATAAACTTTTGGATTTTATAATGTTCTTGTGCTGGAATGTGCATATCATCTTCTTGTTTGTCTATGTGTATTCCTAAGCGTTTAAATGTATCGGGAATATTTCCCAGGTTTTTCCAACTTACATTTTTTATGGTAATCTCGGATTTTGTCATTGCTGCCAATCCTATTATACTTCCAATTTCAATCATATCTGGGAGTACGGTATGCTCTGTTCCTCTAAGTTTTTCAACTCCTTCAATAGTTAAAAAATTGGAACCTATTCCCTGAATATTTGCTCCCATGGAATTAAGCATTTTACATAATTGTTGTATATAAGGTTCGCAAGCCGCATTATAAATTTGTGTGGTTCCTTTTGCTAATACGGAAGCCATAATAATATTGGCTGTACCGGTCACAGAGGCTTCTGCTAATAGTATATAGTTACCTTGTAATTCTTCTGCTGTTACTGCATAATATTTTTCTTCTTCATCGTATAAAAATTTAGCACCTAAACTTATAAATCCCTGAAAGTGAGTATCTAGCCGTCTTCGTCCTATTTTATCTCCTCCGGGTACAGGAATATAGGCTTCTTGAAACCTTCCTAATAAGGGGCCTAGCAACATTATAGACCCTCTTAGTTGCGCTCCGTTTTTTCGGAATTCTTTGCTTTTCAGAAAATCGAAATCTATTTCTTCTGAACAGAAAGTATAATCGCCTTTGGAATTTCTGATTACTTTTACTCCGACAGTTTTTAGTATTTCTATAAGTATTAGTACATCTTGAATTTCAGGAATATTTTTTATTCTCACTGAATCTGATGTGAGTAATATGGCACAAATAACTTGTAATGCTTCATTTTTTGCTCCTTGAGGATGGAAATTTCCATGTAGGGGATTACCTCCAACAATTTGAAAAGTATTCATAAGTTATTTTTTATTTTTAGTGTAATTATTGTTTTTCTTTTGATTTTTAAAATTATTATTTCTATTATTATTTATATTGTTACGATTTTTCCCTTTATTTGAACTATGGGAATTATAATTAGTATTTGTCGGAATTACATTCATTAGCGTTTCGCCTTCTACTGTCTTTAACTTACCTCCGGATAATTCTTCCAAATGGTGAAAAATTACTTCATCTTCTACCTGGTCTTTATTCCATTTTAAATAATTTTTTTTCATTTGATTGGCTATTGCATATGTCAAGCCATCTTTTTTTTCTCCTTCTTCCCATGCACCGGCAACTTCAATCATTTTTTTTACGTTATTGCCATAATATCTATATTTTGACTCATTAACGGGATATTTCATTTTATTTGGAGGGGTATACATGGTTTCCCTTGTAGGGATGGGATAAGGTGAATCTACTTTTAGCTGAAAATTTGACATCATAAAAAGCTGATCCCATAATTTATGCTGAAAATCGGGAATATCTCTTAAATGCGGATTTAGATCTCCCATTACATCTATAATGGATTTTGCAAATTTATTTCTTTCTTTTTCATCTGCAATCGTCATGCAATGATCTACTAACAATTGAATATGTCTGCCATATTCAGGAATAATTAATTTTTTCCTTTGAGTATTATACTCCATAATTATTTAAATACTGTTTATTTGCAATTATTTTGATTTAAAATTTATTAAAAAATTTTAAATTGTAAGTTATTTTGTATTTTGTGTTGGGTAATATTTTATTTAAACACCGGGCTAACAATTGTGTATAATTTTAATCCCTTTTTTATATAAATGTATTATTTCAATTCTATTTTTTAAATATTTAAAGCTGTAGAGTGGCACAAATATAAAAATATTCTTGTAATTCCCTATTATTTATCTGCTTTTTCTTATATATTTTTATAGATATTTTGTATTTATACTAAGCTGTTTTATTAAAATAAATTAACAAAAAAATGTGAATCTGAATGTTCTTTTAGAAAAAATAAATTTTGATTATAAATTAAGTGTATTAATTATTTATATTATCATTTTCGATTTCTTTTAAACATAAGATTTATCATTCCATCTGCTACGCCTATTTTAGGGATGTGAATCCTTGTTGCATGAGCATATCTCATAATAGAATTGTAAATTAATAGCGCCGGAACTACAACGTCCGCTCTGTCGGGTTTCATGTTAAATTTTTCTATCCTTTCCTCGTAAGTAAGATTTTTAAGCAATTCATATTGTTGATGGATGTAATGATATGAAAGAAATTTCCCTTCTTTTTTTCCGGATTCTTTAAATATATAATTGATATTTCCTCCTGAACCTATTAACTCTATATGTTTATTCTGTGTTATTTTTTCTACCCAAGGTTTTATTACTTTTGGTATATAGGATTCTTCTACTTTTCCATCTAATAGACGAACTGTACCTATAGGAAATGATTGACTATAAAGAACAGACCCTTTATTCAATAAAGATATTTCTGTGCTTCCCCCTCCAACATCTACATATAAGTAGTAATTATCTGATTCTAAATAATTTCTAAGTTCTGAACTAAAAATTACTTTAGCTTCTTCTTTCCCTGATATTATCTCAATCTTAACTCCACTTTTTTCTTTTACTTTTTTTATAACTTCTGAAGAGTTTTCCGCTTCTCTCATTGCAGAAGTTGCAAAGGCTCTATAGCGGTCTACATTATAAATTTTCATAAGTAATTTATAAGCTGTCATAGCATCTGCCAGCCTATTTATAGTTTTTTTTGATATTTTTCCCACTGTAAATACATCTTGTCCTAATCTTATAGGCACTCTAACTAAACTAGTTTTATTAAAGGTAACAGATTGGGGGTTTTCATAAATAGTATTTATCAGTAATCTTATGGCATTTGATCCTATGTCTATAGCTGCATATGTATGAATATTCATTATTTATTCAATCTTTAATAATTATTCTTATAAAACAAAGATAGAAAATTGCTTTATATTTTAAACAGAATATATCTTTACAACTTATATTTATAAATTCTATATTTTATTTTTCTAATAATATATATCTATATAGTACAATTTTTAGGTTTATTAAATATTTAATTTAATATTTTAAAATGAATCAAATTTATGAAATAATTGGAAAATTATATAAATATAAGATAAAATATAAATAATTACAGAAGATTAATTATAATATAACATATCTATTTTTGACCAAAAATCTTAATTTGATTGTTTATTAAAAACATTTACTTGAGTCTATAAAAAAGACTGAAAGGAGAATTTTAAAAATATAAATTACTTCAATATCATAAATTAATAAAAATTAATTGATATTAGATTCGTTTAAAAGAATCCTAATCGTTTAATTATTTGATAATTTACTCATTCAATAATTTATTTACTTACATTTAAAATGCTTAAATATTAATACTATTAATTAATAAATTATTTTAATTATTTAATTATATAATTTTAACTTATTTAAATTTTTAATAAATTCATAGATAGTTTCCTGTGAGCGATTTTTTCTACGCCTGTTTCTTTGATAGGGTTCTTCCAAACCTTCTTTAATAAGCCTTCCTTTTACATTATCTTCAAACCCCAATTCGAAAGTTTTTATTATTTCTTTTTTATTTTTTAGACTAAGAACGGGACAAGCTACTTCTACTCTGTGATCTAAATTTCTAGGCATTATATCTGCAGAAGATATATATATCATATCATCTCCTCCATTTTTAAACCAATATATCCTTGGATGTTCTAAAAATTTATCCACAACACTAATTATTTTAATATTATCACTTAACCCCGGTACCTGTGGTATAATGGAACAAATGCCTCTTACTACCATCCTTACTTCTACCCCATTTTGACTAGCTTCGTATAAATAATCTATAATTTCTTTATCACAAATACTGTTTACTTTAATATTTATTTGTGCCGGCAAACCTAACTTTTTGTTTTTTATTTCTCTTTTTATTCCTAAAATTAGTTTTCTTCTTATTCCCCAAGGACTTACGGCTATATCTTTATAATGTTTTACTAAATAATTAGCTCCAAAAAAATTAAATACTTCATCTATCTGATTTACAATACTTTCGTTAGCTGTAAATAAAGTAAAATCGGTATATGCTTTAGCTGTTCCTTCATGAAAATTACCTGTAGATACAAAAGCATATTTTTCTGCACAACCTCTTTGAAGTTCTCTTTCTACAATTCCAATTTTGGAATGAACTTTTAATCCTGGAACTCCAAATATAACTTTAACTCCTTCATCTTGTAACTGTTTTGACCATTTTATGTTATGTGCTTCATCAAATCTCGCTCTAAGTTCTAAAACAGCCGTCACATCTTTTCCGTTTTTTGCAGCATTAATTAACGCACTTAATACCTGAGAATCATCAGCCACTCTATATATAGTAATTTTTATTTTTTTAACTTTTGGATCTATGGCTGCTCCTCTCAAAAATTTCAAGAAAACTGAATAGTCATAATAAGGGGCATATAATAAAGTATCTTCTCTAGCAAAAGCTTTAAAGTAATTTCTTTCTTCTTTAAGTATTTTAGGAATTACAGGGACTATTTTTTTATATTCTAAATCTTTTCTTCCTAATGTAGGAAATTTCATAAAATCTTTTTTATTATGATATTTCCCTCCCGGAGCCAAACTATCATACTCATCCAAATCAAACATTTTTTTTAAAAACTTTAATGTTCTAGCATCAATAGTTTTATCATAAACCAATCGAACTGGTAATCCTTTTTGTCTTTCTTTTAATGCCTCAGAAACACTTTCCATATAACTAACCTGTACATCATTATCTATAGATAAATCTGCATCTTTGGATAGTTTTATAGACTTTCCTTCTATTGTATCGAATTTAAAAAATTGAAATATATCTTTTAGATGATATCGAATTACATCTTCTAAAAAAATTACATGGTGCTTGTCATTTATATCAGGCAAAACCAAAAATCTTGAAAAACGATCTGTGGGTACTTCTATTAATGCATATTGATGATTCTTATTTTTTTTAGTCATTGTTACTATTAAATAAAATACATTATCTTTTAAATTAAGTATCTTATCTCCTTCTTTCCAATATAATACTGTTAAATTATGACTAAGTTTATTTTCATAAAAATCTTCTACAAAAGGCTTTAAAGTTTCTGGAATTGTTTTCTCATCTACTAATAAAGTTTTTTCTTTGGCTAATTCTTTGATTATTTGAGAATAAAGATTATCATATTTTTGCTGTTGATGTGCTACTGTTCTATTTATTTCTTCTAATAAGTCCGTATCTTTTTGCTCTTCAACTATATTATTATATTTACTATTAAATTGAATCATTCTGGCAATGTAAGCATATCTGACTTTATAAAATTCATCCAGATTATTGGAATAAATTCCTAAAAAACGCAATCTTTCTAATAAAGGATTTTTTTTGTCCATTGCTTCCTGTAAAACTCTAGAATTAAATTTAAGCCAACTTATCTCCCTATTTATATATTTATAATTCTTTTTCATTTGGTCTTTAGTTTATGTTTGTAGTTAAAATTACAATTAATTTTACTTTTTTCATAAGATTTAATGATGATATTTGTTATAAAAAAAAGCAATTCATATATTTTTATGAATTGCTTCCTATATATTTATATTATTATATATAAAATCTTAATGCCCTATAATATCATTTAAAACATTGATAGATTCTCTTAGGTTAAAATCTTTTTTCATTCCTTTATACCAATCTTCTCTTTTGGCCTTAAGTACAGTATCCGACTTAAATTTAGCCAATTCATAAGTTGGCGCCTCTATTGAAACTTTTGCATCATAATCCGTTTCTTTTTCGTATTTTTTACCTTGTTCTTTTCTTTTTTCCATTTCTAACATGAATTTATCATATTTTAATGGAATTTTAACTATTTGCTCTATTTCTTTGCTCCATTTCCCTGCGGCTTCTATAGATGCTACATAAGAACTATTTTTCAATCTTTCAGCACTTTTTGTTTTCAAATATTCATAATTAATTTTAGGAACACCTTGCCATATAATAAAATTCGACTTATTTATCTGGTCCCAAGGTAATGCAAATTCTTGTGATTTCTCAAAAATATCTGAATAAGATAATAAATCAGGAATTATAATATCTGATTTTACTCCTTTCAATTGGGTAGAGCTTCCTGTAATTCTATAAAATTTTTGTATAGTTACTTTTAATGCTCCATATTTGTCATCAGACATACTAAATCGATCTAAAGGATATATCGTTTGCACTGTTCCTTTTCCATAGGTTTGCGAAGGACCAACAATAACTGCTCTCTGATAATCCTGCATAGCTCCAGCTAATATTTCAGAAGCTGAAGCAGAAAGTTCATTTGTCATAAGCACTAAAGGACCATCCCAAACTAAATCTTTTTCTTTACTTTCTAAAACTTTTATTTTTCCATTTGAATCTTTAACCTGAACAACCGGACCTCTTCCAATAAACAATCCTGTAATGTCAATTACTTCTGACAAAGAACCTCCTCCATTATTTCTCACATCCATGATAAGTCCTTTAATATTTTGTTTTTTCAGCTCATTAATTTCTTTCTTAATATCATCCGAACAATCTCTGCCTTTTGTATTATTTTCCAAATTAACATAAAATTCAGGTAAATATAAAATTCCATATTTATTACCTTTCTCATCTGTAATTACGGCACTTCTTACAAAAGTTTCCTGTATTTCTATCTCTTCCCTAATTAATGTAACAATTTTAGTACTTCCGTCCTTTTTTTCAAGAGTTAATACAATTGTTGTCCCTTCTTCTCCTCTTATAAGCCTTATAGCATCATCCAATAACATCCCTACAACACTTACCGGATTACCTTTTTTTCCTTGCTGTACTTTCACAATTTTATCTCCTGCTTCAATTTGTTTAGATTTCCATGCAGGTCCCCCTATTACTAATTCTCTTATAGTAGGATACCCCTTATTATCTTGTAAAGTAGCCCCTATTCCTATAATTTTACCACTCATTGCTGTATTAAAATTATCCTTATCTTTAGGTGAAAAATAAGTGGTATGAACATCAAAAACTTCCGTATAGGCATTGATAAATATTGAAAAAAGATCTGCTTTTTTTCTAAGTTTTATTTGTCTAAAATATTCTGATATATTTTCTTTTACTTTTTTTATTGCATCTGCTTCAATTTCCTCTTTGGTTTTAGGCTTTTTTTCTTTTTTTGTATTTTCTTTAAGAGATTTTTCTTCATTATTTAAACTATCAGTACTATTATTTGAATTGAATATTTCTTGAAGAACTCTATATTTTATATAATTTTTCCAGTATTTTTTTGCTTCTGCTTGATTTAAGGGAAAATCTCTTTTCTTTTCATCTACAATCATGTAATCATCCTCATTAAAATTTAAAGGAGAATTAAAGATATCATTTATATACCCTTCAGTCTCATTCACTCTTTTATATAATCTATCTACTGATACATGGAAAAATGAAACATCATTATTAATAAACATTTCACTCATTTTATTTTCATATTTTCCGAATTCATCAATATCTGATTTTAGAAAATATCTTTTAAATGGATCTAAATCTTCCATATATTTTTTATAGACATCCCTGGAATATTTTTCATCTAAATTTTTTGGTGCATAACTTGTATAAAGCAAAGTTTCTTTTACTCTTTTAAAGATCTCTTTTTCCCTGTCGTCCTGCGAAGAAGCATTAAAACAAAATACCAAAAGGCTCATAGAGCATAATGATATAAATATCCAGGTTTTCTTTAAATTTAACATTTTTCTTTATTATATTTTAAAAAAATAAGTCCAAAGATAAGATATTTTTGTGATGAAAAACTTAGTTTTGTTACAAATTTAAAATTTTATTTAAGTTCTATGGAAAAGCCTTTAATACTAATAACCAATGATGATGGAATTACTGCTCCTGGTATTCGAGAATTAATCAAAATTATGAATGAGATTGGGGAAGTATACGTGATCGCTCCAGATAAACCTCAAAGCGGTATGGGGCATGCTATTACTATAAACTCCACTTTACGGGTTGAAAAAATCGCTTTAGATCAAGGTCCCCAACAAGAATGGGCATGTAGTGGTACTCCTGTCGATTGTGTTAAATTAGCTATAAATCAAATCTTACCTAAAAAACCTGATTTATGTGTTTCAGGAATTAACCATGGATCAAACTCTTCTATCAATGTAATTTATTCAGGTACCATGTCTGCCGCAATTGAAGGAGGTATTGAGGGGATTCCCTCCATAGGTTTTTCTTTGTGTGATTATTCTTTTAATGCTAATTTTAAAGCTGCTAAAAAATATATTAAATCCATAACAGAGAATGTAATAACTCATAAACTACCGGAAGGTGTTGTCCTAAATGTAAATATTCCTAAAGCTGATGAAAAACAGTTAAAAGGCATCAAAATCTGTAGACAGGCAAATGCTCTTTGGGAAGAAGAATTCGATAAACGAATAGACCCTAAAGGAAAAACCTATTATTGGCTCACCGGTAAATGGTCTAATTTAGACAAAGGAGATGATACAGATGAATGGGCTCTAAATCATAATTATATAAGTATTGTTCCGATAAGGTTTGATATGACCGCTTTTCATTTCCTTGAAAAAATTAAACAATGGAATTTAAATTTATAATTCATTGTAATATAATAAAAATAATATTATATTAATTTATCAAAAAAATATTTGTTTTATAAATAATAATTCAAATAAATTAATTTTTTATTTATATATTATCTTTAAAATTATTTTTATTTTTAATTTAGCATCAGTTTTTTAAAATAATCGCATATGCTATTTAAAAGGAAATCTATTGAAAAAATAATTGAAGAGTCAGGGAAAAAATCTAAATTAAAAAGATCACTTAGTGCTATGGCTCTAGTAGCCTTAGGAGTGGGAGTTGTGGTAGGAGCCGGATTATTTTCTGTTACCGGTCAAGCGGCTGGAGACTACGCCGGACCAGGTATTATGATTTCATTTATTATTGCTGCCATAGGTTGTGCGCTTGCAGGACTTTGTTATGCTGAATTTGCCTCTATGATACCAGTTGCCGGAAGTGCTTATACTTATTCTTATGCTACAATGGGCGAATTTATTGCATGGATTATCGGATGGGATTTAGTTTTGGAATACTCAGTAGCCGCTGCAGCTGTTGCTTCTAGCTGGACAGGATATTTCAATCAATTATTGCTCAATTTTAATATACACTTTCCTCCTGAATTATTAAAAACTCCTTTTGAGACTTTTGAATTAGATAATGGTATTACTGTAAACGGAATTATAAATTTACCTGCAGCATTTATGGTATGCTTAATGTCTTTTATATTAATGAGAGGAACAAAAGGTTCTGCTCTTTTCAATAATTTTATTGTAGTTTTAAAAGTTCTTATAGTTTTACTATTTATTGCTTTAGGATTCAAATTTGTAAATCCTGAAAATTTAACTCCTTTAATTCCCCATAATACAACAGGTAAATTTGGTGAATATGGATGGTCGGGAATATTCAGAGCTGCAGGATTAGTTTTTTTTGCTTACATAGGATTTGATGCTGTTTCCACAACTGCTCAAGAGACTAAAAACCCTAAAAGAAATATGCCTATAGGGATTTTAGGTTCTCTTTTAATATGCACTATTTTGTATGTTGCTTTTGCCTATGTATTAACAGGAGTGGTTAATTACAAAGAATTTGGCACAGCCAATAATTCGGATGCTTTAGCTCCTATTGTTACAGCTATTAAAAATATGGGAACTGTGGGACCCGATGGAAGTATAGTTCCTGCTTATCCTTGGCTAAATATATTTATTATCGCTTCCGTTTTGTTAGGCTATTCCTCTATTATCTTGGTAATGCTTTTAGGCCAAAGTCGTGTATTTTATTCAATGAGCCAAGATGGACTAATACCTAAAATATTTTCAGACATTTATCCCAAATTTAAAACCCCTGTAAAATCCAATTTTATATTCATGATATTTATCAGCCTATTTGCTGCATTTATACCGGGGAAAGTTGTGAGTGAAATGACAAGTATAGGTACTTTATTTGCCTTCGTGTTAGTTTGTATTGGAGTAATAATTTTAAGAAAAAAAAATCCGGATGCATCTCGTGGCTTCAGAACCCCTTGGGTTCCTTATATTCCAATTTTAGGTGCTATTACCTGCCTGTTTATTATGCTATCTCTACCTATGGATACCTGGATAAGGCTAGTTGCTTGGATGATTATCGGCATGGACGTGTATTTAGTATATGGTATTGTAAAAAGTAAAATAGCAATTCATGATACACTTACAGACCGAGCTTATAGTTATAAAATTACCTCTATTACCGGAATTATACTTTGTTTTATATTAGGGGTTATGACTTATTGCCATCATTCTTTAATAAATAAAAATGACTCACTTTTAATATACTTTTCTTCTACTCTTTGTATTTTTAATTTTTTATTCTACATTTACTATATAATTAAGGCTAAAAATCTGCTTAATAAGTAAACAATTCAAAAGAAAATGCAATGGGAGTAATTATTGGAATATGTGTATTTGTAATATTATGCTTAGTTCTTTTTATTTTTTTAAATAATAAAAAATGATTTTTAGACTAATATTTTTAAATATTTAATAGAAAAATATAAAAGAATATTTGAAGATTAACTTATAAATTCTATCCATAATACTATAAAACTAGTATTTATCTAAATTCTTATTTTTGTACAATTATAAAAGATAAAAAATATGAAAGAATTAAAATTTAAAACTAATATAGATTGCCAAGGATGTGTAAATGCTGTAACACCCTTTCTTAACAAAATCCCTGGGATTAAAACATGGTCTGTTGATACGAACAATCCGAATAAAATTTTAACCATACAAAGTTTGGGAGCTACGGAAGAAGATATTATAAATATTGTAAAAAAAGCGGGTTTTACTATTCAAAAAAATTAAATATTTTTCTTTGTTATAATAAATAATATTTTTTTTATTAATAAAATATATATTTAATAAATTTTTCATACATTTGAACAATTCATAACTAAAAAATGAACAATAAAACCATACTACTGAATATTCTACTTATATTTCTATGGGGTTGTGGTAGTGATAATGATGATATTTATATTATTAGTAAGCCTGAACCTAAACCTCTAAAGGTTATTCATCATTTATCAATTAAAGGTTGGGATAACATAGATTCTAATTATAATCCCATTTATACTACTAATACTTTTGAATTTTCTTATGAAAACGGACAGGTTTCTAAACTTACAGATGTTGAAAAAGTAGGTTCTTACAGCGATTTTGAGTATGATAAAGAAAAAAAATTAATTAAAATATTAAACTATGATAATAATATTTTGGATAGTAGTGTAGACTTTTATTATTCAGGTAATTTATTATCATACACAACCACAACAGAAAAAGGTGAAATTACTCAAATCGATAAATATAATTATACTCAGAACCTATTAACTAGCTCAGAAACCTGTTCAGATCCTGAATCGTGTTCTGGCTTAAACCCTATTACATATACTTATTATTCAACAAATAATTTAGAATCATTTTCAGATCAAAATAAAAAAAGTGTATTTTTATATGATTTAAAAATCAATCCTTTTAAGGAATATAATCCATATTTTAAGATTATTACTAATAATTACCTATATTTAACTTTATCTCATAACAATCCTGTAAGTGAGAATGTATATTCTAATTCCACTTCTGTAGCTTACCGAACAATTATTTATACCATAACTTATGATAATGAAAATTATCCTTTAACCGTCATAGGAAAAGATGCGGTTACAGATAGATTATGGGTTTCTTATACATTCGATTATCAAACTATTATGGTAGATCAGGAAAAGTAAAATATAATATATAAAAACAAAGGCATATTAACATATTTTAATGTGTCTTTGTTTTATAATATTCAATTAATAACTCTTAAATTAATAAAAAATGAAAAACAAAATTGTACTACTAAACATTCTACTCTTTATTCTATTTAGCTGCAGTAGTGATAATGATGATAATGATGATATCGATGTTATTAATAAACCTGAGTCTAAAACTCAAAAGGTCATTCGTCGTTTGTCAATTAAAAAATTGACATATGTAGATTCAAACCAGTCCCCTCAATATCAAACTAATACTTATGAATTTTCTTATGAAAACGGACAGGTTTCCAAACTTACAGACTTAGAACAAGTCGGTTCATACAGAGATTTTGAATATGATAATGACAAAAAATTAATTAAAATATTAAAATACAATAAGAATGAACTGGATAATACTGTAGAACTTTTTTATTCAGATAATTTATTATCAAATTCTAATACAATAAAAAAAGGAGAAATTGTTCATAAAGGAAATTTTCACTATACTCAAAATCTATTAACCATGTCAGAATCGTGCCTAGACGATTCATGTTCTAGTAAATTTACTGATTATATATATACATATAATTCAACAAATAATATAGAATCAATTTCAGCATATACTTTTAAAGATGCATATTTATATGATCAAAAAATCAATCCTTTTGAAGAATATAATCCTTACTTTAAGATTGTTACTAACAATGACTTATATTTAACCTTATCCCATAATAATCGAGTACGTGAGGATTTTTATTATGATAATTCTTCTGTTGCTGAACATTCTATTATTTATACCATTACCTATGATAATGAAAATTATCCTTTAACCATCGAAGGAAAAGATGCCGTTACTGGCGAATTTAAGGCTTCTTATGCATTCGAATATCAAACTATTATGGTAGATCAGGAAAAGTAAAATATAATATATAAAAACAAAGGCATATTAACATATTTCAATATGCCTTTGTTTTTATAATATTCAATTAATAACTTTTAAATTAATAAAAAATAAAAACAAAATTGTACTACTAAACGTTCTTTATTCATACCATTTCTTTTGATAGTGAAAATTATACTTTAACCATCGAAGGAAAAGACGCTGTTACAGGCGAATTTAAGGCTTCTTATATATTTGATTATAAATATATTACAATAGATTAAGATAAATAAAAAATCATATTAATATACTTAAAATATAGATAATAAAGTAAATATATTATTATAACTAATCTGCTTTTTATTTGACTTATATAATGAAAATTTAATAATAATAAAGATGCACGAAAATAAAAATATACTTACTTTATTATTTATCAATAAAACATAATTTTTTAATATTAAAATTTTATTTTAGTAATAATGCCCTATGATATAAGTCTTCATACATAGGAAAAATTTTTTTCTTATCAAATAATAAAGCTTGTTCTTTCGCTTGTTTTTTAAACTTTTGCAAACGTGAGTCATCTTCTAATAAGTAAATAGCGTGCTTGGCCATCGATTCCACATCACCTACAGGTGAAGCAAATCCAGAAAAACCATCTTTATTTACTTCTGTTATTCCTCCCGCATTACTCGATATTACCGGTAGACTGCAAGCCATAGCTTCTAAAGCCGCCAAACCGAAGCTTTCCTGTTCAGAAGGTAATAAAAATAAATCCGCCACACTTAAAATACATGGAACATTCTGAATGCTGCCTATGGTCTTTATTTTATCTTCTAATTTAAATTCATGAGTAAGTTTTTCTATTGTTTCTGATTCTGGCCCTTCTCCTACAATCAATAATTTTGATTTTATTTTCTTCTGAACCAAATTAAAAATTTTGACCACATCATCAATTCTTTTAATCTTTCGTAAATTAGAAACATGAATCAATAATTTTTCATTAGTACTCACAAAATTTCCTCTTAAACAAGGTTGAGTATCTTTAATTAAATCATTATCAATAAAATTTGGAATAACTTCTATATTTTTCTTAATTGAAAAAACTTCATAAGTATCTCTTTTCAAACTTTCAGAAACCGATGTTATATAATCAGATTGATTGATAGAAAATTCTACACCGGATTTATACACAGGATGTTTTCCTACCAGTGTAATATCTGTTCCGTGTAAAGTAGTTATTATAGGTAAATTAATCCCTTTTTGCATTAATATCTGTTTAGCAAAATATGCTGCATAGGCATGAGGTATTGCATAGTGTACATGTAGTAGGTCTAAACCTTGAGTTTCTGCAATATTAACTATTATAGTAGACAGGGCTAAAGAAAAAGGTTGGTATTCAAATAAAGGATAATTTTTTATACTCACCTGATGAAAGTAAATATTCGGTAAGGTAACATCTAATCGAGCTGGTAAACTATAACTTATAAAATGTACTTGGTTTCCTAAGGCAGCCATATCCATTCCTACCTGCGTAGCTACAATTCCACTACCACCATATGTAGGGTAACAAACAACACCTATTTTCATTTTTCAAATATTGTATAATATTTTCTACCTTAAAAAATTTAACATATCATAATAATTCTCTGAATTAATACCGTGTCCCTCTTCATACTCATGATATTCATAATCTATATCCAGCTCTTCACAAATTGATTTAAATTGTCTAGACCATTGAATAGGTATTATAGGGTCTTTATCACCATGAGAAAAGAAAAATTCTAATTGTGTAAAATCCTCTCCCATATTTATATCTTTTAATAATTCCGGATCAGGATAACCGCTTAAACAAAGTATTTTTCTATATATTTTAGGATTATGTAAAGCTAAAGAGAAAGAAAGAATCGCTCCCTGACTAAACCCAATAAGATTAATATTATTTTGATCAAAAAAATACTTATTTTTAATTTCTTCAATAAATTCATTGATATAATGCTGAGCTTCTATTGCTTGCCCATAGTCAACCATTCTGGCACCATTTGTAAAATCAAGATCAAACCAAGAAAAACCCTCCGTTCCAACATTCCTTAGCCCTCTTAGGCTAATTACATATGCATCCTCGGGTAATTCTTCAGCAAAACTAAATAAATCTTGTTCATTACTTCCATATCCATGTAATAGAAGTATAAGATAAGGTTTTTCTATAGCTGATTTGGGTTCTCTCAATAAATAATGTACCATTTTTTTAATTATATAAAACAAAAATAATCTATTTTTTTTAGACTAATCCATTTTTTTAGTTCACTTTTATAAAAATAGTAATTTATTAATATATATACATTAAAATACAAAATACTATTACATTAAGGTATAATTTTTGAATATATACAAATAAATCACAATAAAAATGAATAGAGAAAAAAAAGAAGTTGTTTGTATAGGTGCCGGCATTATGAGCGCTACATTAAGTATGCTACTAAAAAAATTAATACCTGATGCTAGAATAAAAGTGTATGAAGTACTTAATGAAGTTGCCGGAGAAAGTTCTTCAGCTCTTAACAATGCAGGTACAGGACACTCTGGTTTTTGTGAATTAAATTATACCCCTGAAATTTCGGATGGTTCTATAGATATTTCAAAAGCTGTGCATACAGCTTCTCAATTTGAATTATCCAAAGAATTCTGGAGTTATCTAGTAACTCAGCAATATATTTCCTCACCTGATACTTTTATACACTCCACTCCGCATTACAGTTTTGTTGAAAATGAAAAAGATATTCAATTTTTAAAAAAACGTTATAATGCAATGATTAAACATCCATTGTTTAAATCTATGAAATATTCTGAAGACAGGAAAGAAATTGAATCTTGGATTCCATTAGTGATGGAAGGCAGAAATGAAAAACAAAAAGTAGCTGCTACAAGAATTGATCTGGGAACAGATATTGATTTCGGAGCGTTAACTCGTGAAATTTTTAATCATTTGCAATCTAAGAATGAAATTGAATTACACCTAAATCATAAAGTAAAAGATATAGATAAAATGAATGATGGAAAGTGGAATCTGAAAATACAAAATAAAAAAACGGATGAAAGTTTCCAGGTTAGTGCAGATTTTGTTTTTATAGGAGCAGGCGGAGGAGCTATTTTATTATTAGAAAAATCCGGCATAAGGGAAGCCAGAGGTTTTGGTGGTTTCCCTGTAGGCGGAGAATGGCTCATCTGCAATAACGAAAAAATTGTACAAAGACATCATGCAAAAGTTTACGGAAAAGCCAATTTAGGCGCTCCCCCTATGTCTGTTCCCCATTTAGATACACGTATGATTATGGGAGAAAAAAAATTATTATTCGGGCCCTTTGCCGTATTTTCTACAAAATTTTTAAAACACGGATCTTTTTTAGATCTTTTTAAATCTCTGCAATTTGAAAATATAGGAGCCATGATTGAGGCTGGATGGCATAATATGGATTTAACCCAATATTTGATAGATCAGGTTAAATTGACTAAAAAACAAAAAATTGAAGCTTTGAAGGAATATTTACCTATGGCTGCTATTGAGGATTGGGATGAAGAAGTAGCCGGACAAAGAGTACAAGTTATAGAAAAAGACAAAGAAAAAGGTGGCGTTTTAAAATTCGGAACAGAAGTTATTTTTGCTAAAGACACTTCTATTGCTGCATTATTAGGAGCTTCTCCCGGAGCCTCCACTGCTGTAGATATTATGATAAATTTAATTAAACAGTGTTTCCCTGAAGAGTATAAATCTGCTAAATGGCAATCTAAATTAACAGAAATGATTCCTTCTTTTAATAAAGATTTTAACGAAGAATCGTATTGTGATGATGTTAGAAAAAAATCTCATGAAATATTACAATTAAATTTATAGTATCTTTTTATTATCTCTCAGTTAATTATTAACCATCAAACTCTGTATAGAAAATTATGAGTAATTATTATCCGAAATCATTTTAGAAATATATCCTTTATGATATTGCTAAAAATTAACCCAATTCTCTTTTTTCTAACATAGGAACAAACTGATACTCTCCAAATTCAAGAGTTTCAAAATTTTTATCATCTAATCGCAATATGGTATACATTTTTTGTTCCTTGTTTCCAATGGGAATTACCATAACTCCTCCCACAGAAAGTTGTTCTAATAATTTCTTGGGCAAGACTGGTGCGCCTGCTGTAACAATAATCTTATCAAATGGAGCAAATGAAGGCAACCCCTGATAACCATCTCCAAAAATCTGATGCTTAGGAGAAAAATGGATTTTCTTTAATATATTTTTAGAGAAATCAAAAAGCTCCTTTTGTCTTTCAATAGTGAAAACCTGAGCACCTAAAGCAACCAGTACGGCAGTCTGATATCCGGAACCTGTACCTATTTCCAGCACCTTTTCCCCTTTCTGTACATGGAGCAACTGAGTTTGAAAAGCTACCGTATAAGGGTGAGAAATGGTTTGCCCTGAAAGAATAGGAAATGCACGATCTTCGTAGGCAAAATCTTCAAAAGCAGAATCTATAAAAATATGTCTGGGAATTTCATTTAAGGCATGTAGAACATTTAAATCATGTATTCCTTTTCGTTTCAGTAATTCAATTAGTTGATTTCTTCTTCCCTTATGTTTTAATGTATCCAATTTCATCGTTCGCAAGTTATTTAAAATATAAAAGGGATGCAATACCCAACCCTTATTTTCCCTATCCGTTTTTAGTTTCAGCATAAAATAAAAATATATTTTTATTATAAATAATTCAAATATTTATATTATATTGCTATAAAATAACCTTTAAATTATTTTACCTATGAAAAAAATTTTAATATTTATGTTGCTTGGGTGTTTTATAAGCACTCAGGCCTTGGCCTCAGGTTCTCCTTCAGCAAAACAAACCTACCTAAAAAAGAACTTTACAGCTCCTACGACTTCCAATTACGATCCTATGGACATCTTTGGAATACTAACTTTTTTGATGCAGTATTCTGAAACGACAGGAAAGTATAACTACGAAGAAGCGGGTTTAACCTGGAATGATATGGCGGAAGCTATCAGTGGAAATCCGGATGCTATTTTTAATAAATTAGGCGCAGGCTCTCAATATCCGACTTTTGGATGGAAAGTAGTCGGAAACTCCAGAGTTTTATATAGATTTGTTTTTTCTAACATCCCACTTACAGGAATTTTTGATGGAAAGTATTTTAAGAATCTAACAGTCTTACAAATCTCTGAATCTAAAATAACCTCTATTGATATTTCAAAAAATACAAATTTACGATATTTGTATTGTCATAAAAATCAATTAACCTCTTTAGATGTTTCTAAAAATATATATTTATGGACTTTAATTTGTAATACTAACCGATTAACTTCACTAGATATTTCTAAAAATTCTAGTTTAAGTACATTAGATTGTAATTATAATCAACTAACTTCTTTAGATGTATCTAAAAATACATATTTACAATATTTGTGGTGTAATAATAATCGAATAACCTTCTTAAATTTAACTAATAATACTAATTTGAATAGCTTATACTGCCAAGAAAATAAATTAACTTCTTTAGATTTATCAAAAAACACTTATTTGCAACTAATAGAATGTTCTTCCAATCAATTAACTCTTTTGAATTTACCTAATAACACTAGTTTAGTTACTTTATATTGTAGCTCTAATAAATTAACCTCTTTAGATGTATCTAAAAATCCAAATTTAAACTATATTGTTTGTAGTGAAAATCAATTAAAATTCTCTACTTTAAAAGGAAATTTCTATAATCATAGTAGTATGTCTACCTTTACCCCTCAAGCCTTATTAAAAGGAGGCACTAAAGGTTTTTTTGAATTAATTGACCTTTCTTCCGAATTCAATATTAATGGAACTTTGACTACCTTTAAATGGTATAATAAAGCCACTAATCAGGAAGTTACAATGTTTGCAGCTAATGGTACTTTCTATGCCAGCCCGGCCAATGCAGGAAAAACCCTTATTTGTAAAATGACCAATGCTTCATATCCTAATTTTACTTTAGAATATGAAGTAACCATAACCAACTCTATGACTCAAGGTTTTTCTGCTAAAACCAGGGATTTCAAAATCCCTGAAGGTTTTACCTTAACAGGGCCTGAAGCAGAAACTTCTAATTTAAAAATATATCCTAATCCGGTAACCGATGTATTAAAAATCAATACACCTTCTCAAATAGAATCTGTAAGTATATATGATTATTCCGGCAATGAAGTAAAAAAAGTAAGTCCGGTTATCAATAAAGAAGTTAATCTACAAGGCTTATCTAGTGGTAACTACATACTCACCGTAAAAACAAACCAAGGTACCATTACAAAAAAGATTATTAAGAAATAAAAGAATCTTAATTAACCTATAATCAAAACCCGCAATCAGGCGGGTTTTGATTTTATGAAATAATTTACTCATATCCACAAAACCCTCTCCTCATTTTTTTTGCTTCACTTTTAGAAATCTTATAAATATCCGTACAATAGTTTTTTTAAGTCTCCGTAATTGTTATTATAATAAGATTCTTTACATCCTTGCCCTTTAACAGATATACACATCACAAACTGAATTTTTATAAATTAAAGAATAAAATATAAAAACAAACATAATTACTACAAATAATAACTTTTTCATCATAAACTTATGAATAAAAAACAAACCATTCAAGTAATTTAATTTTTTATTATAATTATAAAATATTTTTCTTACATTAGTCGAAAATAACTTTTAAAATATATTACTTATGAGAAAAATTTTATTATTTATGTCAGTGTTATTTATTTTTAACACTTATGCTTTAGCCTCAGGTTCTCCTTCTGCAAAAGCAAATTACCTTCAAAAGAATTTTGTATCTTCCACTACTTCTAATTATGATGCTATGGATGTTTTTGGAATATTGTCCTTTCTAATGCAATATTCAAACACTATAGGAAAGTATAATTATGAGGTTGCGAACTTGACTTGGAAAGATATAGAAGACGCTATCAGCGGAAATCCGGATGACTTGATAAATAAAATAACAACCAGTGATATGGAAACCCCTCCACTTACTTGGAAAGCATCAGGAAATCACAAAGTGTTAACACGTATTCAAATTTATCAAAATTTTTACGGTACATTTAATGGTAGCTATTTTAAAAATTTAGAGCTTTTAGAAATTATACAAACTAATATTTCCTCAATAGATGTAGCTACAAATTACAATTTAAGCAATCTAATTTGTTATTCAAATAAAATAACTTCTTTAGACCTATCTCATAATTCTAATTTAGAATTTTTAGATTGTAATGGAAATCAATTAACCTCTTTAGATCTTTCAAAAAATCCTAAGTTGAAAAGTCTGATTTGCTATGAAAATAAATTAAGTGCAATAAATTTATCTAATAATCTTAATTTAAAAGTTCTGGTTTGTAATACTAATTTACTAAACTCTTTAGATTTATCTTACAATAATAACTTAGAATATTTAGATTGTGAAAAGAATAAATTAACCTCTTTAAACCTACCTAAGGGCAAAAATACAAATCTGAATAAAATCTTATGTGATGAAAATCAAATATCTTCTTTAGATGTAACTCCCTATACAAATTTAGAATTGTTAGCTTGTAATAATAATCAATTAACTTCTTTAAATTTGTCTAACAACCCTAATTTAAAAGAACTAAAATGCAATAATAATCAATTGACCTCTTTAGATTTATCTCATAATCCTATTTTAGAATTCCTAGATTGTAATAATAATCAATTAACTTCTTTAGATTTATCTAATGTTAGAGAATTATTACATTTGAATTGTTATGATAACTTATTAAAATTTTCTACTTTAAAAGGAGATTTTTCTAATCTTAAATATGGAACATTAAGTAAATTAGGTCCCCAAGCTATATGGAAAGGAGGTACGAAAGGTTTTTTAGATTTGATTGACCTTTCCTCCGAATATAATATTCATGAAACATTAACTACTTATACATGGTATGACAAGACTACCAATCAAAAAGTTGCTATGTTTGCCTCTAATGGAGCTTTTTATCCCGGACCGGGTAATAAGGGTAAAACTCTTCTTTGTAAAATGACCAATGCTTTATATCCAAATTTAGATATAGAATATGAAGTAACAATTACCAACTCTATGATTCAAGATTTTTCTGCTAAAAATAGAGATTTTAAAATACCTGACAATTTTACTTTAACAGGACCTGAAGTTGAAACTTCTAACTTAAAGGTATATCCTAATCCGGTAATTGATGTATTAAAAATCAATACACCTTCTCAAATAGAATCTGTAAGTATATATGATTATTCCGGTAATGAAGTAAAAAAAGTAAGTCCGGTTATCAATAAAGAAGTAAATCTACAAGGCTTATCTAGTGGTAACTACATACTCACCATAAAAACAAGTCAAGGTACCATTACAAAAAAGATCATTAAGAAATAATTATTTATTAATTTAACTTTATAAAGGGCTTCATTAGATTGAAGCCTTTTTTATTTGTATGATTTTATCGGCAAAAGTTTAAATAAAAACTATGAGTAAAATAAAATTAACATAACCGTTAAGTAATAAAAAGATTATGAGGATATTATTTTTGTATTCTTCTAAAAAAACATTACATTTGCACACTAAAATTTAAAAGAGCATAAATGCCAACTATTCAACAATTAGTAAGAAAAGGAAGAGCCACACTTACCAAGAAGAGTAAATCGGTTGCTTTAGATTCTTGTCCACAACGTCGTGGAGTATGTACCCGTGTATATACCACTACCCCAAAAAAACCAAACTCAGCACTTAGAAAAGTTGCTAGAGTACGTTTGACAAACGGGAAAGAGGTAAATGCTTACATACCAGGAGAAGGACATAATCTGCAAGAGCACTCGATAGTATTGGTGAGAGGCGGAAGGGTAAAAGATTTACCGGGAGTTCGTTATCACATCGTTAGAGGAGCTTTAGACACCGCAGGTGTACAAGGTCGTTTACAAAGAAGAAGTAAATATGGTGCTAAACGTCCTAAAGACAAAAAATAGTATTAACGAAATTATTCAGGTAAAATGAGAAAAACGAAAGCAAAAAAACGTACACTCTTACCAGATCCCAAGTTTAACGATCAGTTAGTAACTCGTTTCGTTAACAACTTAATGACAGATGGTAAAAAGAGTATCGCTTTTAAAATTTTTTACGATGCTTTAGAAATCGTAGAAGCTAAAAAAGAAGACCCAGAAAAATCATCTTTAGATATTTGGAAAGATGCTTTAGAAAATGTAATGCCTCACGTTGAGGTTCGTAGCCGAAGAGTTGGTGGTGCAAACTTCCAAATTCCTATGCCTATACGACCAGATAGAAAAATTTCTATGGCAATGAAATGGTTGATCAAATATTCTAGAGATAGAAATGAGAAAGCTATGTCACAAAAGTTAGCTGCCGAAATTTTAGCTGCTGCTAAAGAAGAAGGAGCTGCAGTTAAAAAGAAAACAGATACTCACCGCATGGCGGAAGCAAATAAAGCATTTTCTCATTTCAGATTCTAACAGAAATTTACTATGTCAAGAGATTTAAATTATACACGTAATATTGGTATCGCTGCCCACATTGATGCCGGGAAGACTACCACCACAGAACGTATTTTATTTTATACCGGAGTAAACCATAAAATAGGAGAAGTTCATGATGGAGCTTCTACAATGGACTGGATGGCTCAGGAAGCTGAAAGAGGTATTACAATTACTTCTGCAGCAACAACATGTAATTGGAATTTTCCAGTAGCAGATGATGGTAAAAAATTACCGGAAACTAAACCTTATCATTTTAACATTATAGATACCCCGGGACACGTAGATTTTACCGTAGAGGTTAACCGATCTTTGCGGGTATTGGATGGTTTAGTATTTTTATTTAGTGCCGTTGATGGTGTGGAACCTCAATCGGAAACTAACTGGAGATTAGCAGATAACTATAGAGTTCCAAGAATGGGATTCGTTAATAAAATGGACCGTCAGGGAGCAGATTTTTTAAATGTTTGTCGTCAGGTAAAAGAGATGTTAGGATCCAACGCGGTTCCTATTGTTTTACCCATCGGTTCTGAAGAAGATTTTAAAGGAGTTGTAGACCTTGTAAAAAACAGAGCTATTATATGGCATGATGATAACTTCGGTTCTACATTTGATATTGTAGACATTCCTGCAGAAATGGAGGAAGAAGTTATGCAATACCGACAAATTTTAATTGAAGCCGTAGCGGAATATGACGAAAATTTAATGGAAAAATTTTTCGATGATCCAAATTCCATTACGGAAGAAGAAGTTCACACAGCTCTTCGTAAAGCAACTATAGATATAAGTATTATCCCTATGGTTTGTGGCTCTTCTTTCAAAAATAAAGGAGTTCAATTCATGCTTGATGCTGTTTGTAGATATCTTCCATCGCCTCTAGATAAAGAAGCTATTGAAGGAACAGATCCTAGAACAGATGAACCTATTGCTAGAAAACCAGATTCTAAAGAACCTTTTGCTGCTTTAGCTTTTAAAATTGCTACAGATCCGTTTGTAGGACGTTTAGCATTTTTTAGAGCTTATTCCGGACACTTAGATGCAGGTTCATATGTATTAAACACTCGTTCCGGTGATAAGGAAAGAATTTCTCGTATTTACCAAATGCATGCTAATAAACAAAATCCTGTAGAATATATTGAAGCGGGTGATATTGGTGCTGCGGTTGGATTTAAAGATATTAAAACCGGGGATACTCTATGTGATGAAAAAGCTCCGATTGTTTTGGAAAGCATGATATTCCCTGATCCTGTAATTGGGATAGCAATAGAACCTAAAACCAAAGCCGATGTTGACAAATTAGGTATGGCTTTAGGAAAATTAGCAGAAGAAGACCCTACTTTTCAAGTGAAAACAGATGAAGCATCCGGACAAACTATTATTTCCGGTATGGGGGAACTTCATTTAGATATTATTATAGACCGTTTAAAAAGAGAATTTAAAGTTGAAGTAAACCAAGGACAACCTCAGGTTGAATATAAAGAAGCTTTAACTGGCGATGCAGATCATAGAGAAGTTTACAAAAAGCAAACCGGTGGTCGTGGTAAATTTGCAGATATTGTCTTCTCTATCAGTCCTGCGGAGGAAGGTAAATCCGGTCTTGAATTTGTAAATGAAATTAAAGGTGGTAATATTCCAAGAGAATTTATCCCTTCTGTAGAAAAAGGATTTAAAGAATCTATGAAGAATGGACCTTTAGCAGGTTATGAAATTGATGGTATGAAAATCACTCTTAAGGATGGATCTTTCCACCCGGTAGACTCTGATCAATTATCATTTGAACTAGCGGCTAAACTAGGATTTAAAGAAGCGGCAAGAAAAGCTAAACCTGTAATTATGGAACCTATTATGAAGCTGGAGGCTTTAACTCCGGAAGAATATATGGGTGATATTGTAGGCGATTTAAATCGTAGAAGAGCTACCGTTACTGGTATGGACGATAGAAATAATGCGAAAGTAATTAAAGCTTTTGTTCCATTATCAGAGATGTTTGGATATGTAACTTCTTTACGTACGTTATCTTCAGGGCGAGCCACCTCCACTATGGAATTTGACCATTATGAAGCTGCTCCTCAAAACGTAGCCGAAGAAGTAATTGCAAAGTCTAAAGGTGCAACCGTTTAAAATAAAAAAACAATGAGTCAAAAAATACGAATAAAACTTAAATCTTACGATTATAATTTAGTTGATAAATCAGCTGAAAAAATCGTAAAAACCGTAAAGGCTACCGGTGCTGTCGTAAATGGACCTATTCCATTACCTACACATAAAAGAATCTTTACTGTTTTACGTTCTCCACATGTAAATAAAAAATCTCGTGAGCAATTTCAATTAAATTCTCATAAAAGATTAATGGATATTTACAGTTCTTCTTCAAAAACAGTAGATGCTCTAATGAAGTTAGAACTTCCTAGTGGTGTGGAAGTAGAAATTAAAGTATAAAAGTACATATTATATTTACTTTATTTCCATAAAAAAACCTTCTGAATATTCAGAAGGTTTTTTTATTAAACAATTTATTTTTTAACTTAAATTTAATTTTATATCTTCTTATTATTTATAAAAGATTTGAGTTTTTCTGTTAATTTAGGGACTACTTCAAATAAATCTCCAACTACTCCATAATCTGCAGATTTAAAGAAAGGAGCTTCCGGATCATTATTTATAACAAGTATAGTTTTACTTCCGTTTACACCAGCTAAATGTTGTATGGCACCAGATATTCCTATTGCTATATAGAGTTTAGGTGCTATATTCTTTCCAGTTTGCCCAACATGTTCTGAATGAGGTCTCCATCCCATATCTGAAACCGGTTTGGTACAAGCTTCAGCTGCATTTAAAACTTGAGCAAGATCTTCTATAATTCCCCAATTTTCCGGTCCTTTCATTCCTCTTCCACCGCTAACTACAATTTTAGCTTCTTTTAAATCTATTTTACTATCAGATTCTTCTATACTTTCTACCTTATATGGAGAATCATCAGGTATCGTAATCAGGGGATTTATCACTCTACCTAATACGGGATTTTCTTTAACACCCGTTGAGTTTAATGCTACAGTAATTATCAAAAAAGGGTTTGAGGTTTCTACTACTGCAATACCTTTCCCGGAAAAAATATTTCTTTTCACTTTAAATGGTGAAAAAGATAAAGGTTGAGATATTACATTAGTTATATAAACAGCTTCTTTTTCTTTAACTAAAAAAGGTGCTATCGATGTACTTTCATCAGAATGTGAAAATATAATATAATTTCCTTCTATTAATTGAGAAATTAATGACGCATATACTTTCGGATCAAAGTTTTTTAAAGCTTCATTTTTTATATTATAAACGTTATTTGCACCATATTTGTAAAGAATTTCGGGCGAATCTACTGCATTAAAGGTTATAGCTGTTACACTGTCTCCTTGAGCATCTGCTATATTTTTAGCGTAAGAAACTATTTCTATTGATGAATTTTTATATTTACCATTTAAATTTTCTATATATGCATAAATCATTTTTAATTGTGTTTAAATTAATGAATCATTTTAAATCTTTTAGATTACTTTAGCCTGCTCATGTAATAATTGAATTAAATCATCTAAATTTTCTTTATCTACAAGAACTACATGAGATCTGGATTTAGGCTTCTCATATTCATCAATCCTAAGTTTTATATCTGAAAATTTAGCTTCTACCACATTTAATGATTTGTTTTTTGCCGCCATAATTCCTCTTATATTAGGAATTTTTAATTGGTTTTCTTCTACCAAACCTTTTTGACCTGCCAATACAACGGGTAAATCTAATGAAATTAATTCTACACCATTTTCTAACTCGCGAGTCACTTTTATGGTTTTATTTTCTATTTCTAATCCTATAACTCCATTTACAAATGGTAAATCTAACTCAGCAGCAACCAGTCCGGGTACCATACCCCCATTATAATCTAAAGATTCTTTTCCTAATAGTATTATATCATAATCTCCCTGTTTTACTATTTCTGCTATTTCTTTAGCCACATTTTGACTATCTATGGGTTCTATATTTACTCGTATTGCATTTTGAGCTCCTATAGCCAAGGCTTTTCGCATTACCGGTTCTACAGATAGATCTCCTACGGTAACAATAGTGACTTCTGCATTTTGTTTTTCCTGTAGATATATAGCTTTACTTAAACAATATTCATCTTGTGGATTAATTACATATTGAATGCCATTTTTATCAAATTTTTTTTTATCCTGAGTGAAATTTATTTTTGATGTAGTATCAGGAACACAACTTATAGCTACTAATATTTTCATTTTTTGTTTTTTTCCAGTCTAATGTAATAAAATTATTATGTATTCATCTTAAAATTTTTAATCTATTTTTGTATTTTCTAGAATTAAAGTCCTATCAAAACAAAAAAATCCTATTTTCAGTGTATAGGATTTTTTTTATATAACATTTATGGATTCAGACAATTTCTGAGGAAAGACCTTTTCTTAATAATGCATTATTTAAAGGAATTAATTTTTCTAATGAGCCTGTTTTTACTTCACATTTCCCTTTATAATGAACTAGAAAAGTACATTGTTGTGCTTGTTCCAATGTATGTTCACAAATTTCAATTAAACACTCTATGACAAAATCGAAGGTATTTACTTCATCATTATGCAATATTATTACATGTGAAGAATCTTCAGATATTAATGTATCATATTCTTCACTCTCTTTCCAATTAGGATAGTTATTGTTACAAATCATGATTTAATAATATTGATATCCAGTTATTTTTTTCCCATTTTTGTTCAAATTTCAGACCATATTTACTAGATTCTACGATTATATCTTCATAATCGTGGTTATAAATTCCACTTACCAATAATTTCCCTTGAGGTTTCAAATATTTACTATAAGTTTTAATATCTTGCAATAAAATATTTTTATTTATGTTTGCTAGTATTACATCGAACATGGTTTCTTCCTTTAATATATTTGCATCTCCTAATCTTACTGTTATCTCTACCAAATTTTTCTGTGCATTTTCAATAGAATTTTCATAAGACCATTCATCAATATCTATAGCTTCTACATATCCAGCTCCTTTCATTTTAGCAAAAATTGCTAGAACCCCTGTTCCACATCCCATATCTAATACTGATTTTCCTTGAAAATCCATTGATAACATAGCATGAAGCATATTATAGGTTGTTTCGTGATGTCCTGTACCAAAAGACATTTTTGGTTGTATAAGTATTTGATAAGGAATAGTATCTTTCTTGGGATGAAAATTAGCATGTAAATATATCTTATTTTCTATGTTTATTGGTGAAAAGTTTTTTTCCCATTCTTCGTTCCAATTAATATCAGGAACATTTTTTCTCTTATATATTATTTGTACATCTGAAGATGACAATATAGGTAACTTTTTCACTTGTTCTTCATTATCTTGATCGGTTTTTACATAGGTTAAAAAACCATCTTCCGTATCAATAAAACTTTCAAAAGGTAATTCTGCTAAATAAGCTATTAATATATCTTTCCAGGGATCTAAAGGTTTAACAATAAATTGATATTCTGTATATTTCATTATAAATTTATTAATAATAAAATTGCAGCAAATATATAATTAATTTATCATAATCAACAGACAGTAAAAGTACTTAATACGAAAATTACTTATATAAATCCTAATACAGTAACATATATAATTAAACTTTCTCCTCGCTCACTTCTAAAAAAACGCTCTACACCTGTTTCTATAGAATATTCATTATTCTCTATATAAGGTAATATTAAATCTCTATCTTCTTTTCTTAGATATCCTATATCATACCTATTTTCATTTAATACCCATATGTTATTTTTTTCCTTTGATAATTCTAATATTACTTCATCATAACTACTCATTTCCATTAATAACATTTGGCGGTTTCTACTTGTCCGTTTTGCTTTTTCATCGGTTCCTAAAACTGTTAATTCAAATTCCTTAACTATCTCTTTCTTTTTGTTATCTACCGATATGTTTTTTTCAGGTAAACTTGTAAATTTTACTTCTTTTGTTATTTTTTTCTTTTTCCTTAAAATAAAAAAAAGAATGAGTAAAAATAAAAATGCCGATACTCCAATAAAAATCTCAATCATACTATTACATAAATATTATATAAATATATAAATTAAATTATATAATTGTGAATTATATAAAAATAATAATTATAAATAGAATTTTAAACATATTAATTAAACATTTATTTCAAATAAGTTTATAGGATGCGTATCTTTACAAAAAATTTAACCTTTAAAAATGCATATTGCTATTACCGGAAATATTGGAGCAGGTAAGACTACTTTAACCAAATTATTAGCTAAATATTATAAATGGACTCCTCAATATGAGGATGCCCGAGATAATCCTTATTTGGATGATTTTTATTATGATATGGCAAAATGGTCTTTTAATCTTCAAATCTATTTTTTAAGTTCTCGATTTAAGCAAATTCAAGAAATTAGAGAAAGTAAAAAAAATATTATTCAAGACCGGACTATTTATGAAGATGTTTATATTTTTGCTGCTAATCTTCATGAAATGGGTTTAATGCAAACTCGCGATTACAAAAACTATCTGAATTTATTTAACTTAATGAAAGATTTTATTCAGCCTCCTGATTTACTTATTTATTTACGGGCTACTATCCCTACTTTAGTTAACCAAATACAAAAAAGAGGTAGAGAGTATGAATCTTCTATAAGCATCGATTACCTTAATCGCTTAAATGAAAAATATGAAACATGGATTAGTAATTATAAAGAAGGCAATTTATTAATTATTGATGTAGATCATACAAATTTTGTTGACAATCAAGAGGATTTAGGAAATATTATTAATCAAGTAGAGGCTAATATACACGGTTTATTTTAAAAAATTATCTATTTTTTCTAAATCACTATTTTTTTATTTTAAACTATTTTAATAAATAGTAAAATAATTTAAACCATTCTTATTTTTTATAAAACTAATTTGATAGAAAGTGAAACATTGTATCAATTATAGTTTTGTATCTACATATAAATACTATATTACTGAATATCAATATTATAAATTATCATATAGAATTAAATCTAATATAGCCTAGTCTTATTCAATTTAAAAGCATATTTCATAGATTTTTAAAATAATAATAAAAAAATTAAATTATTTTTTTTATTATTATTTATTTATATGATAAAAGTCATTATATTTACATGATATTCCTACTAATCCTATAGGAATAACAATCAAATTAATAATTCGCAAACAATGAAATTAAAACTAAACCTGGCTATAGGAGTATTAATTGTCTTATTAACCGATATATACTTATATGCACAACCTAATAAAGAAATTCTTGTTAAAGGTAAAGTAGTAGATGAAAAGGGAATTATATTACCAGAAATAAAAATATCTGTTGAAAATACAAAAGAATATACATATACAGATGAAAATGGAGAATATACATTAAAACTATCTCCGGGAAATTACACAATTACTGCAGAACCCTTAGATGAGGATAAAATTTCTAAAAAAATTATTCTTATAGATGAAGACATTAAAAATCTTGATTTTAAAATTAATTCTCGGCAAATTGTAGATGTGGTCATAACAGGCACTCGTTTTACTTCTCGTACTTTACTAGACTCTCCTACTCCTGTAGATATTATTGATATAAAAAAAGTAGCAGGTAATGGCGCTCAAGTTAGTATTAATCAAATTTTAAATTATGTTGCACCTTCATTTACTTCTACACCTCAATCCTTAGGTGGCAGTACAGATATGACTGATCCGGCATCTTTACGTGGATTGGGTCCAGATCAAGTTTTAGTTTTAGTTAATGGAAAAAGACGTTATAATTCTGCAACTATCAATGTAAACGGGACTTTTGGAAAAGGAACTGTTGGAACAGATATGAATGCAATTCCGGTTTCCTCCATCGATAGAATAGAAATACTTAGAGATGCTGCTGCTGCACAATATGGTAGTGATGCTGTTGCTGGTGTAATTAACATTATTCTTAAAAATACAATAAATAAATTTAGTGCAAGTATTACAGGAGGCGAATATTTAAGTAAAAATATTGCTCAAGATAAAACTTCTCATGATGGTGAAAATGTACAAGTAAACTTAAACTATGG
Source organism: Apibacter adventoris (assembly GCF_002964965.1). Taxonomy (NCBI): domain Bacteria; kingdom Pseudomonadati; phylum Bacteroidota; class Flavobacteriia; order Flavobacteriales; family Weeksellaceae; genus Apibacter; species Apibacter adventoris. Next base: position 31,260 of record NZ_PSZN01000019.1, on the reverse strand, counting down.
CATACCATTAGGAAAACAAGGAGGTTTTATTAATTTTTCTACAACATTTGATAAAAGAAACTCAACCAATCGTGGAGGAATTTATAATGGTACTATATATAAAGATTTTTCTAGTGGTATAGGTATTGATAAGACAAATGATTTTTTAGCTGCTACTCATACAACAAGAAGAGATTATAGTTTAAAAATAGGACAATCTAAACTATTAAGTGGACAAATAGCTTATAATGCTATACTCCCGGTAAATCCCATCACAGAATTATATTCTTTTGGTATTTTTGGTTATAGGAATAGCATAGCATCACAATTTTATAGATATCCTAATTCTGCCAATAATGTAAATGAAATTTACCCTTTAGGATTTCTTCCTCAAGCAGAAGCCAGCATTTATGACCGATCTGTTGTAGTAGGAATAAAAAGTAAAATATCAGATTGGAAAATTGATATAAGTAATACCTATGGACAAAATGTATTTAATAATAAAACAAAAAATACGGTCAATGCTTCTTTAGAATCTGCTTCACCTACTTCTTTTCAGGGAGGAAAACTAAAATTTATGCAAAATGTTTTTAATATGGATGTTTCACGTGAGTTAGACTGGCTCTCAGGTGTTAACATTGCCTTTGGAGGAGAATACAGATATGAAAGATATCAAATCATTGCCGGAGAGGAAGCGTCTTATGCCAACTATGGGCTAGGCAAATCAATTACCAATAAGGATGGAAGCATATCAATCATTCCTGATATTAATGGTAATATCCCGATAAAGTTTGCTCCCGATGGTAAAACTCCAATAGCAGGAGGAGCTCAAGGAAATGCCGGTTTTTCTCCTGAAAATGCAACAGATTCACATAGAAATTCATTAGCTGGGTATGCAGACTTAGAAATTAATTTTTCATCTTCTTTCCTTATAAATGCAGCTGCCAGATATGAATATTATAATGATTTTGGAAATACTGTAAACGGAAAAATAGCTTTCCGTTATAAAATTCTTCCTAATTTAACATTCCGTGGGTCAGGAAATACGGGGTTTAGGGCACCTTCCTTACAACAAAGATACTATTCTAATACCAGTACTTTATATCTTAATGGTAATATGTATGAAGTTGGAACTTTCACTAATGACAGTAAAATTGCCGGATTGTTAGGAATTCCTAATTTAAAAGCTGAAAAATCTAAAAGTATAAGTGCCGGATTAACCAGCAAATTAGGTCCATTACATATTAGTCTGGATGGATATTTCACTCGCGTAAATGACAGAATTGTATATACAGATTTATTTGGGGGAGATCCTAACGGATCTACGGTTGATCAAGAAATCTATAAAATTCTACAACAAGCTGGGGCTCAAAAAGCTCGATTTTTCGCTAATGCTATTAATACAGAAACTAAAGGTTTAGATGCTGTAATTTCTTACCAAACTAGTTTAGGAAAAGGAAAATTATTTATTGACCTTGCTGGGACTATTTCATATACTCAACAAGTGGGAAATATACATACATCGGAATTATTAAAAGGAAAAGAAAAAATTTATTTTAGTGATGCTAGTAAAATATATATAGAAAATGCTATACCAAATCAAAAATTTAATTTATCATTAACTTATGATATTAGTAAATGGTCATTCTTCGTTAGAAATAATTATTTTGGTGGAGTAACAGAGCCTACATATGTTGAATATCAACAATTTTATAATCCCCGATGGGTTACGGATACTTCTATTAGTTACAAGGTTCTTAAATTCCTTAAAATAACTGTCGGAGCTAATAATTTATTTAATATCTATCCGGAGAAAGTAGCTATAGCTTCAAATAGTAACAATGGACAATTTGTATATTCCAGATATGTCAGCCAATTCGGATTTAACGGACGTTATTTATTTAGTAAAGTAAATTTTGATTTTTAGTAAATTTACAATATAAATGAAACCTATATTACTTTTTATCATCATGATTATCAGTACCTCTCAAATATTAGGACAAAATTCTGAAGCTTTGGAACCAGAAGATTTTTTCAATAAAATGACCAATCCTGACATAGTTATTTTAGATGTAAGAACTCCGGAAGAATTCAATTTGGGACATATTGAAAATGCTATATTAATAGATTATAGAAGTGAAAATTTTCTAAGCCAATTAAAAAAACTAGAACAATCTAAAACCTATCTTATTTATTGTAGATCTGGGGCAAGAAGTATTTCTACATTAGAAATCCTTAAAAGTTTAGGATATAAAAATTTATATGAATTGAATGGTGGGATAACTCAATGGATACGTAAAGGATATTCGCTTGTGGGAGAAAAAGAAGATAAGATTTCTGCGAAAGAATATCAAAAAATACTTTTGTCTTTTCCTATTATTCTTATTGAATTTTATACACCTTGGTGTAGTTCTTGTAACCAAATGGATTTCGAACTAAATGAATTAGAAAAAAATTACAAAGAGAAAATCCAGATAGTTAAAATTAATGCAGATGAAAACAGAAATCTTGTGCAATCTTTCACCAAAAGAGAATTTCCTATTTTAATTGCTTATAAAAATCAGAAAATAGAATGGGAAAAATCCGGTTATATAAAAAAACAAAAACTTATAGAATATATTGAAAACCTTATAAGATAAAATTTATGAAAAAATACGCTATATGGGGAATAGTTTTTATGCTATTTTTGTCTGTACGCTTTCTACATGCTTGTACTACTGCTGTGGTCTCGGGAAAAGCTACTCCAGACGGAAGACCTATTTTATATAAAAACAGAGATACCCAAACTCTTCACAGTCGACTTATTTATTCTACCCAAGGTAAATACTCATTTATTGGAATGGTAAACCCTATGGATATAGAGGAAAAAAGTGTTTTAAATGGACATAACAGTGCCGGATTTGCTATTATAAATTCTGATAGTTATAATATAAACTATCCTGCTCTAAAAGACGAAAAAAGACAAGATGGGGAAATTATGAGACTGGCTTTAGAAACTTGTGCTACTCTTGAAGATTTTGAAAACTTACTTAATCATTTGTCAAAACCTTTACGTTTAAGCTCTAATTTTGGTGTAATTGACGCCAAAGGTGGAGCGGCTTATTATGAAACGAATAATACCGGATTTACTAAATTTGATGCTAATGACCCCATAATAGCTCCTTTTGGTTATATAATACGAACAAATTATTCATTTTCTGGATTGATTAATGAGGGTAAAGGATATAGCCGATATATGCAAGCTCAAGAATTATTATACAATGCTTCTTTAAATAATAATTTAACGCCCAGATTTTTTTTACAGGATGTTTCCAAATGCCTTGTTCATGGGCTAACCAAAGTAAATTTAAACCAATATAAAGAAAAATTTGCCGCTTTTCGAGATTTTATACCCCGTTATTTTACAGCTTCTGCAGTTGTATTTCAAGGAGTAAAAACCAATGAATCTCCTTCATTAACTACGGCTTGGACTATATTGGGAAGTACTTTAGGTTCTGTAACTATTCCATTATGGTTAAATAATAAGCATATTCTTCCTAAAATACTCATAGCAGATAAACAACAAAAAACTTTAATGGACGAATGGGCCAGCTGTATTAAGAAAAAACTTTTCCCTATTGAAAGAGGAGAAGGTAATGACTATATAAATGTAGAAGAATTACTTAAAATTTTGCCTAAGATTTATGTTACAGAAAACAATATATTCAAGAAATCTGAAAAATATCTTGATTTATGGAGAAAAAATGGAAGATTAAATGAAAAAGAAATAACCGATTTTTATCAATGGATCGATGATTATGTTCCCCAATTATATTTAGAATAACCCTACTATAAATTAAAAAATTTAGTTCATAGAAATATGGGGGGTATTTATTTTTCGATTGTAAAAAAATTTGTCTGCTATGTAAATTTTTTTTTCAAGAAAACAAAATATACCTCCGTTTTTATCTGTAATTGATAATTTTTTATCCCAGACTATTTCTCCATTTTTTCTTATTCCACTTTTTATATTGTCTATTTCTTCTTTTGAAAAAATAAAGGAAGCATAGGCATTTTCTTTGGCTGGCCTAATATAATGTATGCTGGAATATTTGTCCCATATTATATAACTATCTCCTAAAATTTTAATTAACTGCATCATGTAAATAGGATCAGTTGCTGAAAACAAACTACCCCCGAATATGGAATCTGCATAATTTTTATTTTTATAAGAAAGAGGAATTTCTATGTTAATTGTATCTAAATTTTTAGATACATATTTAATTTTACCTGTAGAACGTCTATACATAGGAGATATGCTGAAAAAATATTTATAAACTGTTGCGGGAGTAAAAATTTTATAAAGAATTTTAGCTATTTTTTTATACATCTTATCAAATATTTAGCTTTTTAAATATATGATTTTAATAACAACGATAAATCAAATTTTTATTTAAGCTTTTCTTAATTTTTAAAATAAGTCTTTCCTACCTTAGGTGATGTGGGAATAGTATTTTGTTTAAGTGCTTTAAAGGTTAAAACATTTTTATCAAAAACATTTAAAATTTGGAAATAATTATTATGATCATAAAAAAACTTAATATTATAATTTAGATATGTATATAATATAAATTCATCTATTTCATGTTTTTCAAGTCCTAATCCTATAAAATATTGATCTCCAAAATATTCTCTTATATTTCTTATTATTTTTATTTGATTTTCATAGGTTTGCAATCTCTCTCGTTTTTTACCATCTCCAGTAAGCATATCAATAATACTTTCAATACTAATTTTCATATTCGATAACTTAGCTGCTTCTGTATCTACATCTGTACTACCATCTAATTTTTTATACGGAGTCAAATCGCCCAATTTCGCTAATAATTCATTAGTTTTATTCATCATAGGTATCCTCTTTACATCAAGTTCAATACTACCATAAGTTTTAAAGGGCGTAACATATATTTCAGGTATTTCCTTTTCTTTTACATTTAAATGTATGAATATTGCCTGGTTTTTATCCATTAGAGGAGTGACAATAAGTGTACGATTTTCAATATTATAAGATTGAAATATAATTTCGTCTCCTTGACGTGCCGGCAAGCTAAAGTTACCTACTATATCGGTAATTGTTGTATAATGGGTTGTCTGATTTTTTACATAAATTCCAGATATAGACTCTTGAGAATCATTAATATATACCTTCCCTTCCAGAATTTTTCTTTCTTGAGAAGATAATAAAAAACACAAATTACATAATATACAACAATAAATAAGTTTCATTAATAATACATTTCTATAAACAAAAATACATTAAAATATGATTGATAGTTAGATTATTCATTTAATACTCTTTTAAATGATTGATAAAATATATTACTTTTATTTACCTGTTAAAAAATTTTTAAAATTGGTCTTGAATATTTGTTGTAAAGGAATAAATTTAAACCCAAAGTTTGATATAAAAAATATGCAAAGGACTATAGAAGGTTTTAGAATAAGATTACATAAATTATTAGTAAAATCAGGCACTGTATAAGCAATTAATACACTAACAACACCAGTAAGAAGAATAGGAATAAATATTTTTGTAAAAGGCTGTATTCCAAATTTTTTATAATTAAAGATTACTTTAACTATATTAAAAATAGTAAGGGAGATAGCTGTTGCCAAAGATACACCCTCTATCCCTAAATGAAAATGAACAATAAAAATCCAATTTGATATTATGGTTAATACCGCTAGTAAAAGCATTGCATATATATTAAATCTGTAGTATTTTGAATAATTAATAATTTGGCTGTTAAATCCGGTTGCTAAATCAAAAAGGGTTGCAAATCCTAAAATATATACCACAGATTTAGCGTTTATCAAATCTTGCCCATTTTTCATTAAGTGAAATAGATAATCCATTCCTGAAAATATACAGGACAATAATATTGTACCAAAAAGAAATAGAAATCTTGAAATTTTTTGATAAAATTCCCTTAATTCTTCCCATTTGTGGGTTTCAAGTTTTTCTACAATAATAGGTCCTGATATAGCAAATACCCCTAATAACGGAACTGATAAGAAGCCTACAATTGATATAAGTATTGAATATACTCCATTTTGTTTATAATCTATCAATTCTGCTATCATTATATTATCAATTTTAAGAGCTAACTGATTTCCTAAATTTCCCAAAACTGCAAAAAGACAAAAGTAAAATAATTCTGATTTGAATTCTTTATCTTTTAAAATACTTAAAGTGCCACTTTTTTTATCTTTATTTAAGTGAAAAAAATAGTATATAATTCCAATCAAACCAAAAGCAAAAAAAAGAATAAAAATATATAATGAAATTTTATGAGAGATTCCTAAATATACACAGAAAATAAAAGCAATTAACGAACCTAATTTTGGAAAAAAATTTTCAAATATTCCAGTGATAGCCACTCTTTTAAAATTAGATATATATCTGGCAAATAATTGTGTCAAAGCTAAAATAAGTACTGTAGGCATTATATAATACCGCATTTTCCAATAATTAGTATCTCTTACTAATGGGATAGTGTATGCTAAAATTAGATAAATAAGTAAACTGAAAATAAAATTGCAAAATATAAATTTCACAGAAAATTCTAAAAAATCAATTTGTTGATTTTGAACTTTAAACTTTTGATGAAACCTTATGTTTGCAAAACTTAATCCAAAAACTACAAAAGGATATATTAATTCAGCAGCTGGTTGTATAAATCGTAACTGTCCTAAAAATTGAGTATTTGTGGGATATATAAAAATAGTTGAAAAAGTACCCAATAAAAAACTAAGATAACTTATAATACTGTATTTAATTCCTTGCCTTGCTACTATTCCCATACTTTGTTTTTAATAGCTTCAAATTGAATTAGGCAAAAATATAAAATTATTAATATACATTTCTTTATTTTTAATATTAGTAATTTCCTGATAAATTAGCGTATCTTGCTTTAATTTGATTAAATCGAACGTTTCCCTATCTAAATAATACGGTGTATAATTTAAATTTAATATAGGTTGTATAATATTCCAAAGTTTATCTTTATGGTGTCTTTCTTCTACTTCTATCAATAGTATAGGCCTAAATTTTCTTATTGTATTCGCTCCTCCTTTAATTACATTAATTTCTGCACCTTCTACATCTATTTTTATTAATGAAATTTTGGATATTTGTTTTTCTTCAACAAACCAATCCAACGTATTGGCCTGCACATCATATATTTTATTAGAGGTTTCATCTTCTTCTATATAATCTATCTTCAAAGTACCTCTGCCTGTAGACTCTCTATTTCCCACCATCGGAACTTTAAATTTTAAAATTCCTTGCGTATCTGTTAAAGCGATATTATAAACATTTATATTGGGAAATAAATACTTGATTCTTTTATATAAAGCTGGTTGAGGTTCAAAACCGTAAATATTTTTATCAGTAATAAATTTTTCTGCAAAGTATAGATATGATCCCATATTTACCCCTACATCCAAAAAAATACTATCTTGTTGTAGATATTTTGTAAGAAGTAAAAATTCAAATTCTACATTTCTTTTTCTGATATTATATTGATTTAAATTATTCAACTTTTTAAAAAACCTTTTTTTATATAGAGCCGGCCAATATTTATAAGCCCACTTTATAGCTGTATTTCTAAAACTATTCATGCTGTTTTAACATTTTTTATCAGGTTGAGTAATTTTTTTTTCGAATTTTCTTTAGTAAATATTTCTATTTTATCAGATAACTCTTGATGATAGTATATGTACTTTTCATATGTAAGGTTTTCCAAAATAGTACAAAGATTATTTTTATTCTTATAATACAAACATGTCCAATTTTGAATCTTATAATAATCAGGAAATATTCCTATTTTCCCATAATAAATACAATCACCTTCATTACCACTAGCTTTAGTCTTTCCGTATATTTCTGGTTGTAAATAAAATTGAGTTTCTTTTAGTATCGGGCATAAGACAAAATGAGCCTGTTGCATTTGCTTTATAAAATCATCTTGAGGAATTCTTTGTGTATAATATTCTATTTTAACATTCGGATGCAGTATAGATTTTTTTAATTTTTCCAATTTTTGGATCATTCTATGCCCTTCCGGTTTACCTAAAAATATAAATCTAAGTTTTTCTTGAGGTCTAATTTTCAAAATTAGATCAAATATCAAAGAATAGTTTCTACGATTACAAGAAACATTACCCGGTATAACAATTTTAATTTCATATGTATTTTTTAAAAGTGAAAAAAAAGAATTATAATGGAGTGGGATTACAAAATTATGTATTCCTTCTCTTTTATTATTAAATGCTACATTTGCATTCAAATAGCCATATCCCCAAGCTTTATTTATAATATCTTTAGTCTGATATATTTTTTCTCTAAATATAATTTTTAAATAATAATAAATTAGATTTATATTTTTCACTTTTCTTAAATATTTCCATTGAGGGGCAATGGAATGAAAATAAAAGTTACTGTTATGAACAAGAAGTAAAACATTTCCATGAATAAAAATAGATGTAAATTTATCAAAATTACGATGTAAAGTATTGAAGATAACCACATCATAAGACATTAATTCATGAATATTTTCTGATATATTATCTATTTTAATAATTTGTTTTTTATTTAACGGTATTTCTGAAATATGCTGGGCTATAGCAGAGGTAATAAAGAATTTATAATCTAATTCTTTCACATCTTTCAACAATTCCTCCCATAGGTATAATAAATGAGAATGAGTTTCAAATTCCAGAATAGCTAATCTCATAATTTTAATTTTTTCAACATTTCATTCCATCTGTATTTTCGTATATACGAAATTTCTTTTTGAGATATTTTACGAAGTTCTTTATTCTTTTCCATAGTAAGAAAAGTTGAGAATGATGTAAAAAAATTTTTTAAAGAATGATCTTTCCATGAAGCTTTCGCACAAGAAATAAAAGCAAGTTTTTTATCTAAACCTATGTTATAAAAATACCTTCCTCTTTTTTCTGCTTTTGTATCATTATAAACATAAGCAGTCGGTTTTAATAACTTTACCCAAATTGTTTGTATAACTTTGACTTCCCACCCATACATACGACTTAACAACACATCTAAATTATCCCAACCTAAAGTTTCCCTTAATCCACCAATATCGTTAAAACATTCCTTACGATAGGTTTTTATAGCTCCTCTTATATGATTTTTATTGGCTACATTTTCATGTATCCAATTTCCATTTTTTTCAATGTATACTAATCCTCCCACCATTCCTATCTTTGGATTTTTTTGTAATTCCGAGATCATAGTTTCATAATAATTCGCAGGTAATATTATATCTGAATCTAATTTAGCTATTACGTCAAAATCTTTCCAATTTTTAGATTTTAATCCTTCATAAAAAGTCTTGACAACTTTTGCGCCTGGATTATGCTCTGATTTGTGAGTAAGGTTTACAAACGTAAAATTTGTTTTGTTTTTACAAAAAGATTCTATAATGGATAAAGAATTATCTGTAGATGCATCATTCACAATTACCCATTCTATATCTTTATAAGTTTGGGCTGCAAAAGAAATTAAGCATTCCTCTAAATGCTGTTCTTCATTATATACGGGGATAATTACTAAAAGTCTCAATAAATTTAATTATTTTTTCAAAAAAATATAGATTAATTTTAAATTATGGTTTCTTTAGATATTTTTCCAATACATCGGCAATTTTACGATCATTAGATAAACGTGGAAGTTTATTTTGTCCTCCCAACTTTCCTATTTCCTTCATATAATCATTAAATCCATTTTTTCGTACTACAGATATTTTTAAGGGTCTCAAAATACCTCCTGAAATTAAATCATCATAATAAGTATTTCTTTTTCTTAAAGCCTTATCTAATTCTAAAGAAAAAGCATGAATATTATCGGGCACCCTTTCAAATTCAATAAACCATTCATGATAAGGCAACCCTTGAGAGGGATTAACTTCTGGAGCCAATGTAAACTCTTGAATCAGTATATGATTTTTTTCTGATATTTCTTTTAATGCTCCTTCAACTTCATAAGAAATTACATGTTCTCCAAAGGCAGAAGTATAATGTTGAGTTCTTCCTGAAACAATAATTTTAAAAGGTTTTTTATTGACAAATCTTACCGTATCTCCTATCTGATAAGACCATAATCCGGCATTTGTAGTTAAAACTATTGAATAATCTTTATTTAATTCTATTTCTTCTATAGTTAAGCGTTTCGGTTGTTTTTTATGAATTTCTTCCATAGGTATAAATTCATAAAAAATTCCATGATTAAGCATAAGCAATAATTCATTTGTATCTACATCATCTTGAAAAGCAATAAAACCTTCTGAAGCAGGATAGGTCTGTACAATATCAATTTTACGTCCTATAAGTTCTTCCATTTTTTCTTCATAGGGTTTATAATTAACCCCTCCTGTTACCAATAATTGCAGGTTTGGAAATGTTTGTATTATATTCTTTCCGGATTTTTCAATTAATTTTTCATAATACATTACTAACCATGGAGGTATGCCACTTATTAACGTCATATTCTGATGGATAGTTTCATCTATAATACAATCTATTTTAGCCTCCCAATCTTCCATGCAATTGGTTTTCCAAGAAGGTAATCTATTACTTTGAAGATATTTAGGCACAAAATGAGCCGAAATCCCAGATAATCTTCCTACTTTAATTCCATGAATATCATCCAATTTAGGGCTTCCCTGCAAAAAAATCATTTTACCATTTACGAAATCAGAATTTTTTCTTTTATTAATATAATGGAACAAGGCACTTTTAGCACCCTCAATATGAAAAGGCATGGAATCTTTTGTTATAGGAATATATTTAATCCCTGAAGTAGTACCGGAAGTTTTTGCTAAATACAAGGGCTTTCCCGGCCACAATACGTCTTTTTCCCCTTCCTTTATTTTATCAATGTATAATCTTAACTTTTCATAATCAAAAACCGGTACTTGTTCCTGATAATCTTTGATTGTTTGTATCTGTGAAAAATTATATTCTTTGCCAAAGTGTGTATTTTCCGCCGTTTTAATCAGTTTTTGAAACCATATATTTTGAATTTCAATTGGCCTATTTTTCCATTTTTCTTGTTGTTTACAATGATTAAAAGCCCACCATAATGCTATCTTTTTTTTAATAAATCCCATTTTTTACTAATCCGGTTTGTTGTGAACAAATATCGGAATTTAATTTAATGTTTTTTTATCTGCTTGGAATTTTATATTATTAATTATTCTTTTTAGATTCTACATATTTCTACTTACTTAAAAATAATATTATTAGTATATTCGCAAATTATAATTTAGGGTAAAATGAAATTAAATTACAATAAACTAAACAATCTGACAGGCTGGTTTGTATTCCTTATAGCTGCAATAACTTACTTAGCTACTATAGAACCTAATTTTAGTTTTTGGGACTGTGGTGAATACATTTCATCTGCAGTTAAATTAGAAGTCACCCATTCTCCCGGTGCAGTATTTTTTCAGATACTAGGAGCTGTATGGGCTCTTTTTGCCTTAGGAGACGAAACTAAATATTCGTTGGTTATTAATGCCATGTCTGCCATAATGAGTGCTTTTACCATTTTATTTTTATTTTGGACCATTACACATTTTGCCAGAAAGACCTTATTTACACGCACTGAACCAAAAGAATATACTAATTATCAAAAAATTATTATTCTCTTAAGTGGGGCTGTAGGAGCTTTAACCTTCACATTTACCGACACTTTTTGGTTTTCTGCAGTTGAAGGAGAAGTTTATGCTGCGGCTTCCTGTTTCACAGCTTTACTATTATGGTTGATATGCAAATGGGAGAATGATTTTGATAATTCCCGATCTAATAGATGGCTCGTGTTAATTTCTTTAATTATAGGATTATCTGTAGGAGTGCATTTAATGGTAATCTTAGTGATTCCAACTTTAGGCTATATTTATTATACCAAAAAATATAAATTTACCTGGAAAAATTTTATAATTGCCAGCTTAATAATCGGAGGAGTCTTTTTATTGGTTTTCAAAATTATTTTTCCTCTTACCATGACCTTTTTTGGCAAATCTGAAATATTTTTTGTGAATGATCTGCAAATGCCTTTTAACAGCGGGTCTATATTTGCATTTATTGTAATTGTTGCAATATTTTATTTTTCATTGAAATATACTATTAAAAAAGGATATACTATTGCTAATACTGTTTTACTTTCCATACTTTTCATGCTAATAGGATTTTCTAGCTGGGTAGTTTTACCCATAAGAGCCAATGCAAATCCACCAATAAATTTAAATGATCCTGATAATGCTATCGGTATGTTAGATTACTATAATCGTGCACAATATGGAGACTGGCCAGTATTTTATGGCCCCAATTATACCGCTTATCTTGATAACAACGGAATATTATACGATGATAACGGAAGTGCTATCATGGTAGATAATGGTCCTATTTATGAAAAAGATGAAAAAACCGGAAGATATATTGTTACAGGAAGAAGACAAAATTATAAATTCAACCCAGCCCAAATTAGTATTTTACCACGGATGTTTAAACCCAGTGATGACATTATGCAAAATTATGGTTTAATGGAAGGATTCCCTGATTTTGATGCAGATCCTGATTATGTGAAAAATGCAGCAAATGGGCACATTGAAGAATATCTACGCCAAAATAACCTAATTAATCTCCCTCAGGAGCAATTAGAACCTTTATATCAGCAACTTTATGATAAAATAGCGCCTGAGGTTAGTAAATATCAGGAGAAAACTTTAGATTCTCTTAGATATGCTAAAAATAAAGGTACCATAAATATTTCTTCTTATAAAAAATTTAATGACCTTATGGTCATAAAAAAACCTACATTGTGGCAAAATTTTAATTTTATGATGACTTACCAAATGGGGTATATGTTTATAAGATACTTCCTTTGGAATTTTTCAGGAAAACAAAATGATATTCAGGGAAATTATGAAAACACGAAAGGAAACTGGATTACCGGTTTTAAATTTTGGGATAATGCTCGTCTAGGGAATCAGGAACAACTACCTGCAGCATATAAAAATAAAGGCACCAATGTATATTACTGTCTTCCATTGTTATTAGGTCTCATCGGATTTTTCTTTCAGCTAAATCGAGATACGGGAAGAAATTTTGCTCTTATTGTTTTATTTTTACTTACAGGAGCCGGTATTATTTTATATACGAGCGTAAGTCCATTTGAGCCAAGAGAAAGAGATTATGCTTTGGTTACTTCTTTTTATACTTTTGCTATCTGGATAGGTTTAGGGGTAACCGCAATAATGTATTTACTTACTGAACTAAAACTTGAGAAAACAAGTATCATTACCGGTTTTGCTACTTTAGCTATTCCTGTTTTAGTAGGATTTCAAAACTGGGATGATCATGACCGTAGCAGGAGGTACACGGCTTACGACTTTTCAAAAAGTTATTTACAAGATTTAGATAAAAATAATCCTATTCTCTTTGTATTCGGAGATAATGATACATATCCGTTATGGGCCTTACAGGAAACAGAAGAATTTAGATCTGATGCTAAAGTTGTTAATTTTACTTTACTGGGAACTGCTTGGTATATTGATCAGGTTTTAAGAAAAACTTATAAAGCCCCAGGGCTTCCTTCATCTTTATCTCATGAAGAATATAGAGATGGAGTAAATGATCAGGTCATTTTAATGAATCCAAATTTATGGAAACAACTTTTTGCTAGTTGGGGAGATCATGTACCTGCCGATTATATCCAATTAAAAAAATTTGCTACACAGGATAGTATTTCTGCTAAAGAAGCTATACAATTTCTTAAAAATAAAAATGTACAAAATCTTTTGAGGGATTTTTATTATTCTCCTGAGAAAAAAGATATGGTAAAAAACATAGGTTTTTTACCTGTTAAGAAAATATATATACCGGTAAATAAACAAAATGCTTTAAAATATGGGATTGTAAAACCTGAAGATGCTAATCTTATTGTTAACAACCTTACTATAGAAATCAAACAGGGAGCTTTAAACAAAGATGGCTTGGCTATGATTAATTTATTTTCAAATTATAATTGGGATCGATCTATATATTTTAGTTCAGGAGGTACATATTCATCTGCAAATTTAATGTACACAGATAATTATTTGGAATTTCAGGGATTAGTATCCAAACTGGTACCAATTTACACTCCTGAAAATGAAACCGGAGAACAAGGAAGAATTAATCCTAATACTTTATATCACTTAGTTATGGATTACAAATTTGGTAACTTAAAAGATTCTAAGGCTTATTTTGATGAAACTTGTAGAAGTAATATTTTAAATTATAGAATGGCTTGTGGTAGAGCTGCTATTGCTCTAGCAAAAGCAGGCGATAAAAAAAGAGCCTATGATGTATTACAACTGATTAACAAAGAAATCCCTTTGAATTTATATCCGGGAACCCCTTCATTCAATACTATCATCAGTGCATATTTTTATATAGGTAAAGAAACAGAAGGTTTAAAATTAGCTGAAATATATAAAGATCAGGTACTAAATGAGCTAAACTACTATTTATCCCTATCCTCCGATGATCACTTTACTAAGCTTTTGAAAAACTATGCTTACATAATTGCAAATTTATTTAAAACACATAAAAACCAGGCACTTTCTCCTTTCTCCGATGATCCATTCCAAAATAAACAAACTTTTGTTACCGATGACATGGCTAAACTTTCGCAATACTATGCTTACATAACTGCAAATATAGTTAATACTTATATAGATTTAGATCAAAAGGACAAAGCTATAGCTTATATTACCGAATCATTTAAACCTTTTGATAAACGTTTAAAATCAGTCGAAATGTTAGGGGAAAATATAGCAAAAGAACATAGTGCTTCTATAGAAAATCTTATGTATTCTTACGGGCAGATGTTACAAATTTTATATCCTCTAGATTCTGTTTATGGACAGGAAAAAGCTGAAGAAATTTCATCAATTATGATGAAATTAAAATAATTTATAATTACTTTTGCATTTTGAAAAAACAAAATGTAGGCCGCGTAGTTCAACTGGATAGAATATCAGATTTCGGCTCTGAGGGTTGAGGGTTCGAATCCTTCCGCGGTCACTGAGCTAGTAGGTAGAAACTTCAAAATAAAATTTAAAAGCATTTATAAACCACTGAAAGAGTGGTATATAAATGCTTTTTTTTGTTTATTATATTTAATTGAAATAATATGGAAAATAATCAAATTTTACAACTTTATGACACAATATGTGACACAAAAAAAATGTTTGTGCCAATGAATACAAAATTTATCGTTCGGAATTATAAAAATCAGAAAGGATTGAGCCTGATGTATCTATCTATTACTCAAAAAGGCATTAGAAGAAGATTGTCTTTAGATATTAGAATAGAGCCTAATAAATTTGATCCTATTTCTCAGAAAGTAATTATTAAAGATAAAGTAGATAAAGATATCCAACTTATCTTGGATAATATTGCAGCTAAAATTACTAATATCAAAACTTATTACCGTTTAGCTGACCAAGTTTTAACGGTAGATAAATTAGTTGAAGAATTAAAAAACAATGTTCCTAGAGGCGAATTCATTTCTTTTTTTCAATATGAATTAAATAAAGATAAAATATTATTGAAACCAGGTACTTTTAAAAGACACCAAAGTATTCTTAACAATTTGAAAAAATATAAAAATGAAATTTACTTTACAGATATTAATGTCAATTTTATTTCAGATTATAAAAGATATTTTATAAAAACAGGTAGAAGCCTAAATACTTATTATTCTAATCTTAAAATTATCAAAAAATATTTAAAAAGAGCTTTAAAATCTGGTATCAATCTTTTAATTGACTTAGATGATATTAAAGTAAAAAATATTCGTTCAAATCGTGTTGCCCTTAGTACTGAAGAATTAAAGTTACTTTATAATTATTATTTTTCTGAATTTATCAATCCTGGGCAAAAAATTCCACTTGGTACATTCCTTTTCTCTTGTTATACTGGACTGAGAATTTCTGATATTCAAAAAATAACTAGAGAGCAAGTTTTTTCGGGCTTATTAGAATTTATACCTGTAAAAACTGAAACAAATAAACCTTATATACATCGTTTAAAAATTAATGAAAAAGCCATATCTATTATAAATCACACTCCTGATCTTTTAGTTAATAGATTGTCAGAACAATATATAAATCTTTCATATGATAAATAATTAAAAATTTTTCCTTAAAGTATTTTCAATAGAAGCAAGAAGTAACTTATGCTCTTTTTCTACATTGATAAGAGCTTGGAAAATAAAAACATTTCCCCTCCTTCGTGCTTTCACACTATATATAGTACTATCTTGAAAAGAAAAACCTTGTTTCTTTAAAATTTCCTGAGCTTTCTCACAATAATTTCTAGGAAGAAAATCAAAATTATGCGAATGCATTTTTGTGAGTGTTGTTTTATTTTTTACTTTTGTCATGTCTTTGTACTAAAAATTGTAATTCTAGCGCAAAATTACACAATATATTATAATTAAACAAACATTATTTACAATATTTCGTAATCATTTTTTATGGAAATAGGTGAGAAAATAAAAAAATTACTGAAAGACAATAAGTTATCTCTTAGAGAATTTTGTATTAAAAATGATCTTATTTACACAACCGTTACTTTCCAATTAAATAAAAATAATCCTGGATATGATATTTTAGAAAAATTATATAGATCTTTTCCAACTATTGATAGTAAGTGGTTATTTGGAAATACAGAAGAAAAAAAAGAAGAAGAAAATACTGTTAAAAATAATGAACAGATAATTGATGAAGTAATACAAAAAATGAAAGACTTAAAGAAAAATCTGACACAAAGTTGACACCATTTTTTATGTAAATATCCCATTAAGTGTATATAAACATTTTCAAACCGATCCTTCCGCGGTCACAGTGCTCTAAATCCACTCCTATAATAGGTTTTAGATTTTTTTACTAAATCACTTCAAATGTGTAATTACTGAAAACGACAATGTAAATTACACATGATAACAAAAACAAAATTTGGGTGCTCATACTCTAAAATTTAGATAAGCCCAACAGATTGGAAATCGTCCAAGAAGAAAAATCTAACTGCTAACTAATATGTAGAATGATTTTCTTGATCTTTCATTCATATAAATTAAGGGTAAAAGGACATCGTCCAATAATGATCTCATTGAGAACTCGAATTTATGCAAATACACATATGATACTAAAAAAAGGAAAAGCTATAGTTAACATACCCTCCGAACTTTTTCAAAAAACAATAAACTCTATATATAAAAAAGTTACTCAAGATAGCATAAATTAACTTGAACTAGATAAAATAAAGATAGTTCCCAAAACAGATACAGAGAAACTAGATAAATAATCAAATATCAAACACTACAGTTATGGAGTCTACTCTGGTTCCTTTCCTCAATAAACACCTCCCCAAATGGTACATATTCTACATGCTGTACTATTTGTGCGTCTAAGTTAGTAATATAACTGCTACTTCCCAAATGAAATGGGTTTTTATAATATAATTGCTCTTATCCATTCCCTTATCCCTGAAGAGGAAATGGAGTTGTTGGACCTGCTGAATGAAAAACCTTAAAATAAAAAAGCCCGATACAAATCGGGCTCTTTTCTTATCTAATTACAAATCTGTGTAAATTTTGGCGTGTAATTTATAAAGCGAAATTCTAACTTTATTTATTATTAATTTTTATTAAAATATCTAATACAAAAATAAATTCCAAGTATTAAAACCTGAATCAAGGTTAGCATTACAAGATAAAACCACCATAATAATCCAGAGCCTCCTTGGCTTTTACAAAATAAATTATAATACAAAATAGAACTATAAAAGAAAAAAATAGCAATATTAATAACTCCTAGGCTCTTATTAATCCTAAATAATCTCACTATGATTATAAAACAAATTATTGAAATAGTATATAAAATAAAATTATCACTATAGAAAAATTGATTATCCATCTTTACACTAATCTTATTTAACTTCCGATTTTACTCCAGAATGAGGAGTTCTCGACTTATCCCATTCTTTATATTTTTCCTGTAATTGTTGCTTAACATTTCCTTTTCCATTCTCTAAAACTTCTAAAGTAAATCCTAACTCTTTATTATATGTTGCATTTCCATGTTGATCAAATCCTATCTCATCCGTATTTGAAGCTACATTGATTACATTACCTGTTGCACCTACTCCTGATAAGATATCTCCATTATGGCTAATATTTACATTTGTGGCTCCACTTTCTGGATAATATAAAGAAGATGACTGATGAGGCGCAATATTAACAGAATATTCAATTATATTATCTTTCCCATAAGAAAAACCTATCTTATCTTTCTCTGCTAACTTTATTATCTCTGCTGTTAATCCTTTCATATAACCATTAGCAAAAGCCCCTCCACGACTATGTGAAATTACTTGTAATTGCTCTGTTATTTTACCATTCTTCATTGTCTCCTTCATCCTTGCATATACTGCTTTAGCATCTGCTATACCTTGATTTCTCCCATTTAATATTCTTTTTGCTGCAAGCATCCCTCTATCCCCATCAACATACATAAATTGACTATGATAATATCCTGTCTTATTTTTAATCGTTTCTCGTACATTTTTATCCCAATATGTACTACTTCCTCGTTCGCTATCGTTACTAACTCTACCATTTATTAAAATAGGCCACTTTCCATCTGGATCAGTATAATTAATTGGATTCTGATAGGTGTATTGATACGGAGTCATTGTTTTTTCAAAGAGTGGATCCACGCTCAAGAAGATACTTTCTCTCGGGTTGTAGTACCTAGCCCCGTAATAGTATAACCCCGTTTCCTCATCCAGTTCCTTGCCATTAAACAGGTAAGGGGTATTCCAACTCTGGTTCCTTTCCTCAATAAACACCTCCCCAAATGGTACATATTCTACATGCTGTACTATTTGTGCGTCTAAGTTAGTAATATAACTGCTACTTCCCAAATGATCTGCATGATAATAATACTGCATCTTTTCATATTCTTCATTCCCTTTGCCGATTCCCCCTCCATAGGTTTGGAGTTTTTTATCCTTTCCTTCACAGCAGAAGCCTGCTCCGTTTACATAATCATTATGGTCTTTTCCATGGTAAGGTACTTCAAAATAGGCATAATTGTCTTTTATATCCTGCAGGCTACGTTCGTATTTTTCTTTCCAGTTTATTTTTACTCCCCTTAGGTCATCGCCGGCATATTCTATTCTGCGAGGATCGGCCCCGAAGCTTTCTATATCGCCGAGCTTACTTACTATTCGTTGGCTTCCTATGTAGTAATGCTTGGTGTATTTCCCGTTAGGGCTCACTACTAAATACGGATTGATATAGGCGGTGAATCGTCCGGTTTGGGTGTTCCCTCCGGCAAATAGTGCGTTTACATACATCTGTTCACTCTCTCCGCTGGTTTTTATCACTCTTTCTCCTGAGGCATCATACCAATAGTTGCTTACATATCCGTTGTCATCTAGGGCGCGTAAGCGGTTTTCTTCGTCCCAAAGCAGTTTCCTTTCTCCGGTTTTATCGGTTATGGTGCCGTCTTTCTTTTTCTGGCTGGTATTTACGTAAATAAGGTTCCCGTTAGGGTCATACTGCCAGTCTTGTTTTTGTTCTCGTTTTTCTTGGATTTTTTCTTCTTCGTTACGGTAATTCTGATCTGCCAGTGAGGTGATTTGATTCTTTTTGTGGGAATCATACTTATATTTCAGCTCATACCCTGCACTCAGCCCTCCGTCAAACATAATGTTCTTTTGGGTCAGGTCTTGTTTTTTACTTACTATGTTATGCAGGTTATCATACTCCATGGTGAGTTGGTATCCGGCGGTTTTCCCGTCTGCTCCGGTATAGGTGCCTGCGGCTGAGGATAAGCGGTATAGGCTGTCATAGGTGTACTCATGCTTCATTTGTCCTCCCGGATTATTCGATGAATTTCCCGGTAGTGGGGCCTGGTTGGCTACACTTAATACATTGCTTACGGCATCGTAGGTATAACGGTTATCCATTATCTGGGTTCGGTTGCCTGTCGGAGTCCATACTTGTAAGTCCGTCAGCCTGCGGCGTTGTGGATCATAGGTATAGGTGGTTTCGGTACCGTTGCAGTATTTCAGGTAGTTCCTTTGCTCGAATTTATCATAACCTATCTGGTTTACATAGTTGTAGCTGTAGGACTTGCTGCCTTTTACTCCGGTCAATAGCCCGGCTGTATTGTAGCTATAGCTTACTTTTTCTTCATCCGGATAGATGATCTGTTCTATTCGGTTCCAGCTGTCATAGCGCATCTGGGTGACATAGGTGGCTATGGCCTGGTTCGGAATAATCACGGTGCGGCGTACTTCGGTTACTTCTCCCAGGGTTCCGTATTTAAATTCTTGGGCTCCGGTGGCATCTTCTTGCAGCATAAGCCTGCCGACACGGTTTTCTTTGGCATTTTTATTCCCGTAGTAATAGGTTACATTGTTTTCGGGATGTTCCGGATAGGTAATTTTATTTAGCCGTGTATATTCGTATTCATAGTTTATAGTTTTGCCGGTTGGGGCTAAGTTTGAGGTCTGGCGGCTAATTACATTTCCTAGGTCATCATAGGCTAAGGTTACGGTTCCGGCGGAAGGATGGGTAATTTGTGTTCTTCTTCCCAGCATATCATATCGGGAAGTGGTCTTCTGTCCTTCGGTATCGGTTACCTCGGTCAACTGTTGGATGTCGTCGTAGGTGAAACGGGTGGTTATAGTTCCTGATGGACCGGATAATTGTTCGGTTTTTACTGTTAATCCGGATCCGTTGGTATAGGTGGCCTGTTTTCCTCCTAAGGCATCGGTGGTAGTGGTTACCCGGGTACGATCCGAAGGGTTCAGGGTATAGGCTGCGGTACTCTGGGTTTCATCCGGAAGGGTGGTTTCCAACATTCGGTCTAAGACATCGTAACGCGTGCGCGTTGGGGCTACGGTATCAAAGGTGCGGTTGAATATGAGTTTGTTGGACGGGTCTTCGGTTACGGGATAGTAACTTTCAATTACTCTTCCAAACGGGTCATATTTGTTTCTACCGCTTACTATCCAGACTTCTTGGGTCTTCGGATGGCTTCCTTGTGCATCGGTTTCGGTGATTATTCCTTCTTTTTTTACTTGTAGGGCTGCTCCGAAGCCGTCTACAAAGCTTACCGTTTCTATATCGTCTCCCGGGTGCTGCGGGTCGTAATGTCGGGTTACGGCATAGGCCGGACGTTTTATTTCGCCGTTCTCATCTAATTCTGCCGTAGGCTGATATTCGTTTTTAATGGTATAGGGCACATTGAGCTCCAGTTCGTTAGGACCGGTTACCGTTAGGATTCTTCCTAAATTATCCAGGGTGGTTTCCATAAAGTACCCGTTGATGTCTTTTGAACTTAACGGTATGCCGTATCGGTAGTCATAATTTTCTAACTGGCTGGTATACCCGTAGGCATCGTCTATGCGTTCTACATACATATGGTATTTTGAATCATATCGGTATTTATACCACATCTGTTCGTTTTTGTGGTTTCCCGGTAAGGTTTTTTGTGTAATATTCCCGTAAATATCATAAGTATATTTAGTTGTAACAGGTGCTCCTCCTTCTAAATACTTCGTTATTTGGGTTATATGATTGGCATAATTCAGGTCGTAAGAAACATCTGTTTCCCTGCTTGTTCCTCCCTGGTTATTTGTTACCACCACTTTGGAGATCAGCCCGTAAATATGTTTGGCAGGATTTGCGGTATAGGATATCCGGGTCTGGTAATTGCTTGGTCCGGTTCCGTTTTCTCCTAAATTTCCTTTGTCACTATATTTATAATAAATAATTTCTCCTAAATTAGATGAAAGCCCTTTTATTCCATATTCATAGAAAGATTCATTTATTATCATTCCCCTATCTCCTCCTTCGTATACTTTATTTTGGGTATATTTAAGCGGGGTATAGGTCGATTGGTTATCGGAACATAAGGGGGTGCTAGTTATTTCATAATCGGCTACTCCTTTTTGTTTTACTTCATATTCGTAATATTTATGTAATGTTTCTGTGTATTTATTCCCGGATCCGTCCTGCAAGGTGCTCTTGAGCAGATTGCCGGCATGGTAGTAATCGCTTACGTCATATTCTTGTATTGTGCTTCGGTAGATTTCATTGTTTTTTTCGGTATCGATGCTGTGGATCTCTACTTTGCCGAATCCTAAGAATTCTCGCTCGTGCCTGTCTTGTTTCCCTTGGGTATATACATATTCTACTCGGGTATTGGAGCCGTCATCTTTTATGCCGTCTTCGGTCTCTACTGAGGATAATACCCATTTCCCCCCGGGATGGTCATAGGTGGCCGCGGTATGGGTATAATCTAAGGTGAATTTTCCACCTAGGGAATTGGATACCGTTTTGAGTTTATTGGTTTTTCCTATAGCCGACCTTTTTACTTTTATACTTCCTGTATTGCTTGTCCAAACCATATCGGGATACCCATCTGCATCTACATCTTTTATTTCAAAAGAGGTTACTGCGGTGGAAGTGGTAGAGCTGACTCCCGGGTTAAGCGTTAATTTTAATGGAATTGAAAATGGCAACGGAATCGTAATATTTATGTTATAGGAAACATTCGTAGATATACTTACTGAGGAAGACTTGGAAATGCGGCTCATTTGCTTCCATTCTATTTCTCGGGCAAAGGAGGCTCCTTTATTTAGGGAAACCCAGGCGTGCCCATCACTCATTCGTACTTTATCTACCAACCCGTCATTGTTTACATCTATAAAGCTGAATTTTGAAGTATTGGTAACTGTATTTACATTAATTCCTCCGGAAAAACTTGAAGAAGCTACATCTTGACTTTTTGCTTTTCTAAATGCTTCTAAACCTAGTTCTACTCCTCCACTTATGATTTCGGATTTACCTTTCTGTATTTCGTCTATATCCCAATCTATCTCTGATGTAAAGCCATAGCCTAAGTTTAGGCGTACTTTTCCATTTTTATATATTTTGTCAGGAAGTCCGTCTCCATTGATATCCATAAGGGTATGTTCTACTTTTTCACTGATTTTAGGTGCGCTAAATGATAAATCTACTGAACTGATCCCTACTTCTGAGGCTTTTGCATTTGCTGAGTTCTTTTTTTCCCCATCACCTTTTTTGGTTAATATGGAAACGGCTGTAATAGGGTTGGCACCAAAAGCATAAGCTTTACTGGTACTGGTACTGTAGTGGTTCCCTTTATAGCCTTTACCGGCATCGGCTATTTCTCCGTCAAATCCTCCCCGGGTATTGGTATATTGGATTTTATGGGGGGTGATGATATCCGGATAGCCGTCCCCATTCATATCGGAAAATGATATTTTGGTTTCATCTGAACCTTCGGAATCACTATAATTAAGCGAAACTCCTACAGATGCTCCCACCTGTTTAGTGGTATTTTTAGATTTGCTGGTAAGATTTACTCCCACTGCTGTTGATCCTTGTAAACATCCTCCTTCTTTGGATGGTTTACTGCTCATTCCTTCTAAAGGATTAGTCAGCCGTACTTCTTTTTCTCCTAAACGGGAAGCACTCATTATGGTGCCTTTGTTATACACGTATCTGTCTGCTCCAGCCCAATAACTTTTGGTTTCTGTATCTAATCCTATAGGGATAAATATCATGGTCCTTGGATCCAACTGCGTATTTTCATTTTCCGGAAGGACCAATTCTTTTTCTTTCATAGGCTGGGCATACCGTCCGGCATTGGCATTGTATATAAATTGTCCCCAGCCTCTATACATGGGACCGAATCCTCTTTCTTGCTCCGGGGTAAATACGTTTCCTCTGATTTGGTCTGGAAGACCTTTTTCCGGCTGAATTGTAAATTGTAAGGCTTTCAGGTTTTTGATGATTCCTTTATCTTGTGTATATCCTTCTACCCATATATTTTCTGTGGCGGAAAGAGAGGCGGTTACTTCTATTTCTTTAGCCGGTGAATTGGTGATTATTCCTTTGTATAGGGTTATTGTATATTCTCCTAATAAGCCGGTTTTTTTCTTGACGGAAATATGTATATCTCCACTAAATTCGTCAACTTCTGATGGGTTTTCAGGAATTATATGCGAAGTAATGGTAAATTTCTTGGTCGGTTTTTCTCCGTCTGTTGCTTGGTCAAAATTTACCGGATAATAACTCCCTTGTTGTATTTGTCGGTAAATACTGTAATTAACAGTCGCCGGTAAAAAATCATCATCTTCATCTACTTTTATTTGGGGTTTCCAGTTTACTTCTTTCCAATTCACATTAGTAGGCGAAGTAAGAGAAAAATAAAAGTTAGTGAAGGTTGAGCCTTCTGGAACTTTTATTTCTAAATTCCCTGCGTAGGTTTCATTCCAAGCAAAGGTTTTTTCGTAAACCTGTACTTCTTGTGAGCGATCATCATTCGCCTGAATCACTTTAACTGTTACATTATCTGAGGTAATCGGCTTTTCTAAAACTCCTGATATTATTACTTTTTTAAATTCCGGTACGCGAGTTACTGTACTTTGAGAGGCTATGTTGGCTTCTTTTGATGGGAAAATGTATACTTTCTGACCATCCGGATTCTCAATATCGAGTGCGGTTTTGATATTTTCTGATTCTATATAGGTTATTACAGGATCCCAATTTACCTGGTCAAAACTACCATTAGACATTTCTTGATTTCCGGACTGTACTCTAAAATAAATTTTATCTCCTTGGCTTATAGTCTCCGGCAGGGTTACATGGGTTGGGTAAGATGAAAAATCTCCTTTGTTTATACTTTTATTCCATCTTTCGGTCCCTTTAAATTGTATGGCTACTCTTACTCCATCCGATTTTTCGTATTCTTCGGGATCATAATCTCCTTGTGGTGACAGAAGCTGCACGTCTCCTTCTATTTTTATTTTCCCGTCAAAGGGGGCTTCCCATACTTTTACTATATCGTAAAGCGGAGAGTTGTAAATGAGATCTTCTTGTTCTTTAGGATCTACCTGGGTATCTGAACTGTCTACAAAGCCTCCTCCCATAATAGGGCTTGGGGTAAGTGAACTTTGCTGGGTAAAACTAGGAACCGGATTTCCTTCTTTGTCCCAGGTTATATGGTTAAAATATACTTTCCCATGGGATACTATATCTATAAGTCCATCATGGTTTACATCTGTAAAATAAACAGTAGTTGTTGTATTAGTACTCCCGGTGCTTTTTCCTACTGTTGCCGAAGCTATTCCAAATCCCGCCCTAGCTGAACCGCCTCCGTTGGAAGTGTTAGACTTGGTTTTAGAAAATTGGTTTACTCCTTTTATGGCTATAGGTTTACCAAAATTATCTCCTTTGAAAGGGGGTAATAGACATGGCTCATAATAAAGCATTCCTTTTTCCTGGTATACTTTATCCGGCAACCCGTCTCCGTTTATATCTATAAATGTGGATTTTCCTTCTGTAACGCTGGTTGAATAACTATAACTTCCTCCCGCAGTACCACTGTTGAAAACTGTATCTCCGTTAAAGTATCCTAATCCTGTATAAAATGAACCTCCATAGGAAGTGGTGTTACTTTGGTTTAGTCTTACTCCTTGACTTGCCCAAGATTCTTCCTCTTCTTTAAATGGGACATATCCTTCTTGTGATTTTACATCGTCATAATAATCAAAACGGTTGGAAGTAAATTCTTCCCCTTTATCGTCTTTATGGGTTACCTGGTCTAAAAGATCTGTATAAAAAGCTCCTGATTTATATTGTAGGTCATATTCTCTTAGTTTTTTTCCTTCAAAATTTACTTCTACACGGGTTAAAAGTTGGTTTTGGGAAGCTAAAAAACCATATCGGGCATTACTTTTTTGTTTTTGTTTTTGTTGGGTTTTGTCGAATTTTACTACGGTATGGGGCGATTCTCCTCGGTTTCCGGCATGGACTTCTTTCAGGTATAAGGCCTTTGAGGTGATTCCGCCTCTTACGGGTTCGTCTACCTGTTCGTATATATACTCTATGTAATCGCCATGAAGTTCTTCTACTCGTGAAAGTTTCCATTCGGCTATTACTTCTTGTTGTTCTCCATTGGCATTGGTGAAGTTCCCTTTAAGTACCCCGTTATTCCCTCCATAGGTATAACGGGTCCCTTTGCGGTCTGTTACTTCCCAAGTATAACTCCCCGGGGTGTTCCCTTTTCTTATTATGCGGGAGAAACTGCCTTCTTTTCGTTGGTAAAAAAGACGGTCCTGTACTCGGGCTTCTTTTTCTCCACGGTGTGCTAATAGGGGCTTTCCGTCGGCTCCACGGGTTAATAACTGAACTCCCTCTAAAAGATAAGTTTCGGTTTCCCGGGTTTTATCATATCGGGGAACTCCCCAACGGGTATCTAAGGTGATTCCGGGGATGTTTAAATCCCAACCTTCTCCCAACCAACCGTCGGAAGCATCACTATTGTATTGTATGCTTAATGATGGTATCATTCCGTTTCGTGCCGGTGGCATCTCAAAGTTGTATGACAAACCGGCTGTTCCTTTGTTGTTCGATTGGGGAGGAGAAAGTACGTTTACTTTTGCCAAAGGGTCGGCTACCTTAATGTCACTCATCGTGGTAGGGGTAAATCCTTGGGTCTCGGGCGACTCCGGCGCTTGTACCACTCCATTTATCATATCTGTAAAATGGGTAGTATGGGATATTATTATTTGTTTTTGGGTGTCTACACTATCTCGTTCTAATGCTACCCAGTGGCGGCTGTTTATGTCAAAATAGTAGGTTTTAATATCTTTTTCGGTATAGCCGTTCGGTATCTTGGTCCGGTCATAGGCTATCTTTACGGTTGCTCCTTCTTTAAAATGCTCTCCGTGTGGTAAAAATTTGTATCCTTCGGAGCCTGAGGTTACATTTTGTAATCCCATGTCTAAAGGGGGTAAATCTACTGACCTTAATCCTCGGATTATTATATTTTTATCTGTGAGCAATTTCTCTCCTTGTACTTCTATTTTTGCTCCTGATAAGGAAAGGTGATTTTGGCTATTCTGTTTTTTAAAGGTTTTCTGGGTTTCTAAAGGTGCTGCTGACAGGGTATGGTGGTAATCCGGTTTGCCTGAAATGATACGGGTTAATATTTTATTTTTATTTTGTCCCGTGCTTATTTCTACTTCCGAAACTACTCCGGGTAGTATGGTTTCAAACCTTCCGTTATTTACGTAAACCTGATTCCCGTTAATTTCTATTTGGTGAAGAGATTTTTGTGTTGTAAAGCCTTTTACATAGGTATCGTTCCCTGCATAGGCATAAGATTCGGCTACTACTTCTCGTGAGGCGATTGGGGTGGGATCTATTTCTATGGCTAGGTTCTTTATTTTATATCCGTATTCAGCTTTTTCGGGAACTGTAAATAATATATAGTTTTCTCCTTTTTTAATTTCATCATATCGCAGCTCTTCTTTCTGGAGCGTCCATCGGGCATTGGATTGTACGAGATAACCTCCTTGGGAGGGTAAATCGTTAATGCTTCGGGAAACCCCGCTTTGGTCCGATACTCCGTAAAGTTCATAGGTTAAGTATACTCTTTGATTTTTCTCGGGGGCTTTTTCCAGGTAGACCTGGAACATATTGTCTTCGGGATTATCAAAGTTTTTGTGGGCTACTTTGCCTATTTCTCCTTCATCCTGCCCGGATTTGTAATAATAGAGTGTTGCCGGGGATTGTATCTTTCTATTGAAAAGTGTTTTTTTTGCTGATTCTTGCCTGGCGGATGTTTCTATATTTTTTAGCTCTGCTTCCTGTCCGGAAAATTCTGCGGAACGGGCTTTTTTTCCTTTTTGTATTACGGAAATGCGTACAGTTTTTCTTTTTACTCCCCGTGCTTTGGACAGATAGGGGGCAAAACTCTGAAAAACCATTGTTATAAGTAGGAAATAGGCGATTCCTTTTGCTCGTTTCTGGCTTAATTTCATCATGGTATGACTGAATTTCTAGTTAGTTTATGCTTATTTTCTTGGTAAATTCTCCTTCTGAAGTAAATACTTTTACGATATAAACTCCTTTAGGCAGGGTATCTAATTCTATCTGATGCTCGATTTTGCTTTCTGATATATCTTTACTATACATCAGGTTTCCTGAAAAATCAAATACTGCTAAAGTCAACGTTGAGGATTCTTTTAGTTGTATTTTGGCTGTAATGGATGATTTATTGGTAAAGTCTTTATAATATAATACTAAATTATTGGCTTTATCTTCTTCTTCTTGTGGGGTAGGTATAATAGGGGCTATGGTTGCCTTGCAATTGGTTTCTAAGGTTATGGGGGTTTCTATGGTGGATTCTGATAAATCCTGCCTTTGTACTCCTTGTAAATGCCATGGGTGTGGCTTATGGTGTTTTATGTTATAAATCCCTTCTCCCGGGTCATTGAGTTTAACGGTGTAATATTGTTTAATATTATCGGAAAATTTATCGGTAGCGACGGTTGTTCCGTTTACTTTATATTCTACTATCCCGGGGGCTGTATTCTGTACCTGAATGAAATCTCCGGCACTAAGCTGAATCCCTTCTATTGAGGTAGGTTTTTTTATGTTATCGGTGATCTTATATATTTTTCCCTGAGTAATTTCAATTCCGTTTCTTACATATATATCCGGCAAACCGGGTACCGGTGGGGTAAAGCCCATCTGGTAATTTTGAGCTTCGGATTTATAATGGGTTTCTAAAAAACCATAGGAGGTTGAGGAGTTTACATAAAACTGACTGTTCCCCTTGGATTCTATATTCTCTGTTGTAGGTACCAGGTTAAAACCTCCTATTTCTTTTAGCTTTAATGTGTAATTCCCTAATGGGATGCCTGGGATCTCATATTTTTCTTTGCCAAAGAAGGTGCCTTCTTTTTCTATTTGGGTGGTCTCTATATTATAAAGCTGATACTGAAAGCCTTCGTCGCCTCTTTCTATTTTTAGGGTTATTTTTCCGTCTTTTTGTGAGGCTCCTAAGTCATCACAACTCGGGTTTTCTTTTTCTATTTTAGCTATCAGATTGCTTTCTCTGTAAGCGAAGGTAAAGGCATCTTTGCCATTATTATCTGTATCGAAAAAGATATTGTTGAATATAATTTTTGTTCGATCCTTATCATTTTCGTCTACAGGGTATATTTCTGTATTTTCCGGGTTAAAATTGCCTGTCCCGGAGCGGTCTATTAACAAATAGCTAAGGGACCCTGTGGGTTGGGAATAATTTGCAAATTCTTCAGCCCTTCCTTTGCCATAGGAGAGCTCTATTCTGTTGCCCGTATCTATAAAGCCCTCGGCGCGAAGGTTATTTATTTGGATGTCTTTTTTGTAATTATAGGCTCCGATACTTACATAAAAATCTTTATCTATATCTTCTTTATCGATAAAGATTTGTGGCAATTCTTGACCGTCTTGCGGTAGCGCCCAACCGTTGGCACTGATTATAATTGATTCTTTGGTCTTGGTAATGCGTATTTGTGTTCCGGCGGTAGCTTTAAGTTTCCATAAGTCTTGGGATTTTAATACTCCTTTGATTATTGGGTAAATTTTTCCTTTTTCGTTAATATATATTCCATAATCATTAGCATTATTTATTTCAGGAATACTCGGGGTCCCGAATTTAACAAGCAGCGGCCCACTCCCTTGCCCTACTTCAAAATAAATCTGCCCTTCATAACCCGGCATCGGGCTTTCACTGACTAATGTCCCTGTGCCCGCACTCCCTCCGGGTTTCGTTATACTTATTTTATATCCTTTTTGTTCATAATCCAGGTTCTCTATTCTCCATTTCATCTGCTCCGGAACTGGTTGCCTCCCTCCCATATTGGTATTTAACAACCAGCTTCGCTTCATAAGCTTAAGTCCTAAATAACGTTCATCTGTTTGGGTCTCTATTCCTTTATTATCATCACCCCATAAGGCATAATCTTTGTCTTTCATGCTTTGATGGGCTGAAAGCCTCTCTATTACCAACAATTTATTCCTGTTGGGGAGCCCATAGCGGCTTGCATTAACTGATTTTCCTTGGCGTTCATAGGAATCGCCGGCTACACTATAGGAAAAGCTTGGATTTTCTTCGTAGGAGGTGGTCCCGCCTTTTTGGAATAATCCGCTTTTATCATCGCGTATCATGCCGGTGATCCTTTTGCTGTATTTTTTATCTTGGTCAAGATCCCATATTAGGTGACTTTCACTATCTAAATAGGAGCGTTCCAAGGTAAATCCATATTTTACGGCCAGGTAACTTTCTGTTTTTATCCTTTCTAACGGGGTTAATATACGTCCGTATATAAATAATTCCGGTATATAGGCTTCTGCATAGTCTCCGTCGCCCCCAGGTAGGTCAAATGTGGAAGTGTTATTTATATTGCTGGGATTGAAGTTATGTCCTAAGGATATTACTGAATGGTTTCTTACTCCCCATAGAGAGGTATGGGGTTTACCGGTCCGGTAATAGACAAAGGAACGAAGGGCTCTTTCTTTAAATTGGTTCATATCGGATTCGGGACTCTTCCCGCTATGGTACATAAAGTCATAGCCTTCTTCTGCCCCATAATCTAATATGCCTCTTTGGCTTTCTTTGCTGTTGATTATCTTATCTGTACTTAAGATAAAGCTATTCCCCGGGACTCCGTTGAATGTAAACATATTCTTGGGTTGGTCCATTGGGTCAGCCCTTAATGAAAACGCACCTATTATCGTCGCTGTGGTTAAATTTGATCCTTTAATGTATATTTCTTTGGATATTTCATTGTCGGAATTACAAAAATTGGATATGTTTTCTAATTGGTTCTTTATCGCATCTTTATCATTGGTATTAAAACTTAATGCCGGATTAAAGTTATAATTGCGCAGGTAGTTATCGGCTTTACCTAAATATTCAACTCCATAAGAAGCGCCTCGCGGATCGTAATACCTTACTTGTAGTGAGTCTCCGGAATAATCTTTCCATTTATATGATCCATACCAATCTTCGGTATGGGATACCGGCTGCATCCATAAAACTGCTCCGGGTACTCCGCCTGGACCTATTATTTTTTCTTGGGAATATAATAAACAGCTACATAAAGACACCAAAGTGTAGATCTTTTTCATAGTAGATATAGTTAGTTTATAAATGAACGGCAAAACTAAAAATTTATATTTTATATTCCAAAATTATTAATGTATATTATTTTTTATTGTTTGCTGTTTTAAATATAATCCCTCCTCCTTAGTTTTTATTACAAGATGTGTATTGCTGTTTT